>DUUN01000737.1 GCA_012841535.1 Gallicola sp.
GACAATGCCCGTGAGGAACTGGGGAATAATTTTAAATCAATTTTTAGTTATCTTTGCGGACAGGGTTAAACTCTAAGGGGAAACCCTTCTATTACTACTTACACACTTTTTGGGATAGTGTCTTAACTATGATGACTTGCAATTTGATGCAGTCAAAAGTTTTAAAGACTTTGAAATAAGAAGATATGAGTAAAAATATATTAGTATGAGTCTATACGTATTTTTAACCCCCAATATTACTAATATTGGAGGCGCACAAATGTATTTAAAAAATAAATCTGAGTGGTTAAGCTGTAAAGGGTTTAATGTGATAATAATTTCAGGACAAAATGGTGATATCGAGATTAAACAATTAAAGCAATATAAAAACTCTATTATTGAAGGAATATCAAAATCGCCTGATTTTTATTATAAAAATAAAATTAATAAAATTGTCAAGCAAGTTCTTGCAATCATTGATAATAAAAGAGAAGAGGTAATAATTGAGTCTAATTCTATAACAACCGCTGTATGGGGTGAATTAATAGCAAAACATTATAACGCTAAACACTTAGTTTATTCATTGCAAGAGAGCAATAAGTTAAATAGCAAAGATTATTATAACTTTTTTGTATTTAAAAAGAATCGCGGTGAACTCGCAGGGATAACACCATTTAGTATACCTAAAATGTTTAATAAAGATTTTGCAGATAAAAGGCTGTGTTTGAAAGCATATTCATCAAATGAGCCTGAAAATTACGAGCATCATTTGATTACAGAAATTAGACCAACTGATTTTACAATTGCTTCTTTAGGCAGATTAGATAAACCTTTTGTTTTACCTGTTATAAAAGATATTGTCAGTTTTGCTAAGAAATATAATGAGTTTTCATTTAACTTACTTCTTATTGGGGGATCTAATAACAGAATAGATAAAGATTCAATAATAAAAATAGTAGAGGGTGTAAAAAACATAAACTTATACATTACGGGTTTCATATATCCAGTACCATTAAAACTTATTCAAATTGCTGACGTTTTTGTTTCTAGTTCAGGAGCGTGTCGTATATCAACACAACAAAAACGTTTGACTATATCGATAGATAGTAATGACCATAAACCCATTGGTATAGTTGGTATTACAACTGATAATACAATATTTAGAATTTCTGAACCTCAAATTGAATTGAGTGATTTATTGTATGAAATATTGATAGATAAAAAATATAATACTTCTATGATTAAAGATACACCACCTCGTGTAATTGATTACTCTGAACATATGAACTTCATAAATATTTCCGATAAAAATAATGAGTATTACACTTTTCAAAAGTTTAATTCTATTTCTATATTGAAAAAAGTATCTTTTAATTTGCTTGGAGCTAATTTTTATAAAAAATTACAGAGTTTGAAGCGATACGCAATGTTACAAAAATGATTGAACTGATCGTTTTTTAATTTTAAATAATAAAACTCTATGATATTTATTTATGTGTTGTTTTTTGCTGTCTGGTTTCTTATTAACTATAAAAAACATGGTTTTAATGTTTCAACTTTCTTAATTTCAATATATCTTATATCTGGATTAGCATCTGTAGCTCTATTATATTTTTTCAAGTTTTATGAGTCTTCTAAAGTTAATGGTTGGGCGCTAATATCCTTAAATCTCTTTTTGTTTTTGTTTTTATATCCAATTGTGAAAATTGGGAACAAAAAGATTATTGTAAAATTGTCTCGCAAATACCTTGATATATTTGTATGGTTTATCATTTTTATGTCAATAGTGAGTATTATTGACAATATTACTGAAGTAAATAAGATGTTTTCAATTGGTGATCCACATTTAGCTAGACTACAATATACAGCCACTATGGGCGACGAGGTTACCGCAAGAACTAATAATATATTTTTAAATTTTCTTTTAACTGGCGGTATAGCTTATTCATTTATTGCCATGTATTTTGCTTTTTATTATCGATTTATATTGAAAGCTAAAACAATTTCAACATTGCTTTTTCTATCAACTTTTGCTGTTGTAATTAATAATCTTACCATAATGGGCCGAGATGGTATTGTAAGATGGATCATTATGTTTATATTTACTTTAATATCGTATAAAGATTACTTTTCCAAAAAAATGATTAGAAAAATTTTTATAATTGGGGGGCTTTCTAGTATACCATTATTATATATTTTTCATTACATTACAGAGAGTAGATTTGGAGATAGAATGCCTAGCGATTTTGGATTACTTCTCACTCTATTTGATTACATTGGACAAAGTCCAATTAATTTTTCAAACAGATTTGAAGCAATGTTTGATTATGCAAGTATTCCCACCTTTAGTGTAAGAACAAATGTTTTTTCAACATTTGTAGGTTCTTTATATTTTGATTATGGTTTTTATTTAACTATGATATTTTCTTTTGTTTTCTTTGCTTTTACACTCTATTATGCCAGAAAAAAAGTATACCAGAACTTCTTTTTTTTAATTTCATTCATTTTTCTATATCAAATAGAGTTCTTAGGTGTTTTCTATCATATGTTTCGTTCATCTAGTACAATCAAATATATTTTATTTGTTTTAGGTTTTGCATATGTTCTTACTATATTAAATAAAATTCACAATAAAAAAAATTAAGTTATGAAAGTATATTTTTTCCTCCTATAAGGAGTATTTCAAAAACTCAAAATCCATATAAAGAGAACTTTACCACAAAAAGTAAAATTGAAACACTCATTAAATGGAAACAAGGAAGTATAAAACTGGAATAGTTTTTAAAGTAACTTAATTAGCATACGTGTAATTTACAAAACAATCTATTAAAAAATAAATGACAAAAGTAGTATTTATAGCCAAAACTGATTTAAACACAGACGGTAGAATTTTAAATCAAATCAAAATATTAGAGCAATCATTGCCTGAAATTATGATTGATTTTATTCTCTTACCTGATA
>DUUN01000596.1 GCA_012841535.1 Gallicola sp.
ACTATAAATATTATATAGAAAAAGTTTTTTTATGTTGACAAAGAAATTTTAATAAAGTATTATAGAGTTAAGAAACGGGTTTCAAAAGGAATGAAATAAATGATTAGTATAAGAGAAGTTGCTAAATTAGCAGGGGTTTCACCGTCAACAGTATCAAGAGTAATTAATGGTACAGCGAAAGTTGATGAAGAAAAGAAAAAAAGGGTTTTGAAGGTAATTGAAGAAACCGATTTCAAACCGAATCAAGTAGCGAGATCCCTATTTAAAAAGTCATCAAGTATTATAGGTTTAATTTTACCAAACACAAATAATCCGTTTTTTACGGAAATTATAAAATATATTGAAGATGAGGCCTATAAACAAAATTACAAGATACTTATTTCCTATTCAGATAATAATCCAAAAAAGGAAAAAGAAAATTTGGATATGTTAATTAGTATGAATGCAGATGGAATAATTTTACTAACTAGTTGTGAAAATATTAAGAATGAATTAAAAAATATTCCTATACCTGTTGTAATAATTGATAGGAGTTTAGATTATAGTAATAATTTAACCCAGCTAGCCTGTGATCATTATAAAGGAGCAAAACTTGCAACGGAACATTTAGTAGAATGTGGGTGTAAAAATATTGTAAATATGAAGGGACCTATGGAGTTTTCAAGTGCAAGACTTAGATATAAGGGATATATAGATGTCTGTCAAAAGATGAGTTTGGATATAATGACTATTGATTGCGATTATGATTATGATTCAGGTATTAGGTCAACAGAAAAACTTTTGAAGAAATATCCTGAAGTTGATGGAATTGTTGCTTCAAACGATATTGTAGCAATTGCAGTGTACAAAGTATTAGCTCATAAAGGCATCGATGTTCCGGAGAAAGTGATGATAGTAGGGTTTGATAATATAAGCTTTGCAAGTGTCTTCACTCCTGAAATAACAACCATTGAACAGCCTATGGAAAAAATGGGAAGAAAGGCTGTAAATAGTATAATTGATTTTAAAAAGAATAAGACAACAGGAGAAAGTTATATTTTTGATGTGAAATTGATTCAAAGACAAACAACTTTTTTTAAGGAGGGTGTATGAAGATTTCAGTAGTAGGTAGTATAAATATTGATATGGATATTGTAGCAGAACGAATTCCATTAAAAGGTGAGACTGTAAAGGGTAGTGATATTAAATATATTCCTGGTGGAAAAGGTGCAAACCAAGCAGTTAGTATGGCCAGACTAGGTGCAGATGTAGATTTTTACGGGTGCGTAGGCGATGATGCATATGGGAAAATATTATTGGAAAATTTGAAAAATGAAAACATAAATATCGATAATATAAAGATAATAGAAAATGAAAATTCAGGAATGGCAATTATTACCATTGGAGAAAATGATAATACAATAGTTGTAATACCAGGAGCTAATAATTATGTTAGTAAGAAATATGTTAAAGAAAAAGAATTAGAACTGTTAAAAAGTGATTTAGTTGTTTTACAAAATGAAATACCAATGGAAACTATAAAATATGTTATAGATTTATGTTACGACAATAATATAGCTGTTTTATTAAATCCTGCTCCTGCTTTTAAAGTAGAAAAAGAAATCTTAGACAAGGTTACATATTTAACTCCAAATGAACACGAAGCTAAGTTAATATTTGGAGAAAAAACTTCTATAGATGAAATGTTAAGGCTTTATCCAAATAAATTAATAATAACTTTGGGAAGTAGGGGAGCAGTGTTTGCTAATGAAAAGTTAGAAATTATAAATCTTCCGGCTAGAAAAACAAAAGTTGTAGATACAACAGGTGCAGGAGATACTTTCAATGGAGCTTTCGCTGTAAGAATTTCTCAAGGTTATAATATGGAAGAGGCTTTGAGTTTTGCAAATATAGCTGCTAGTTTATCAACAGAAAAATTTGGTGCTCAAACGGGAATGCCTGTTATGGATGAGGTTTTGAAATTTGTTGAAAAATAAGACTAACATATTAAAAGAACCTATCAAAACCTACTACTAAATATTAGTAGTAGGTTTTTTTATGAAAAAAATATAAGATTAATTTAAGACTTATTTAATATAATATTAAATAAGTAGGTGAAAATTAAAACTATATTAAGTTTTTGTAATAGAAAATTTACATAAACTAGGTAAATTTAAGAAAAAGAATAGATAATATGATAAAATATAAAGGATTTAATAGATTTGTAATAATATTGTAAGATTAATATTAAGAATTAATGTTAAAATATTAGTATATCTATATTAATAGGTGAGATATGGATAAATTAGAATTTATGATAGATACTTTGTTAAAAGAAAATCCAAACTTTAATAAAGATAATATATTGGATTATGGAAATAATCCTAAAAAATTATTAAGAGCCCTGATGAATGTTAGAGAGCCTGGTGAAATTTCAGAGAAGTTTTTGGAAATTCAAGATGAATTTTTAAAAGATGAAATTCAAGCTATGGGCATAACAGATGTAAATGATTTAAAGCCTGTAGGTTCCGAAGGTGTATGTTCTGTTAAAAATTGTGATTCTATATATTTATGGAAAGGTGATATTGTAACTATAAAGGCTGATGCTATTGTAAATGCAGCCAATAAAAAAATGCTAGGATGTAGATTACCTTTACATTACTGTATAGATAATGCTATACATACATTTGCAGGAGTTCAGCTAAGAAACGAATGTCATGAGATAATGGAAAAACAAGGACATGATGAACTTACTGGAAAAGCAAAAATAACTAAAGGATATAATCTACCAAGTAAATATGTAATTCATACAGTAGGTCCTATTATATATAATAGTGTGAAAGATGAGGACATAAGCTTATTAAAGTCTTCTTATTATGAATCTTTAAAACTAGCAGAGGAAAACAAGTTAGAGTCTATTGTGTTTTGTTCTATTTCTACAGGAGTATTTAATTTTCCTAAAGAATTAGCAGCTAAAATTGCAATTAGCACTGTAGATAATTTTCTATTGTCTTCAAAGTATATAAAGAAGGTAGTGTTTAATTTATATAGTGAAGAGGATTTACAAATTTACAAAAAAACTATTAAGGCTGGTATAGATGAAAAAGAATTTAGTAGTTAATATAATTTTTTATTTGGTTTTATTTATAGTAATAATTAAAACATTTAGTACTTTATTATTAAATTTTGGAGATTTGTCTAACTTTAAAATAATTGTATATATACTATTAATTTCTGTATATATACTTTTAGGTTATATGTATTATAGAAGGAATATAAAAAAGAATAACTAAAATATTGATTTTATACTAATAATATTAGATAATGTATTTTTGTTAAGAAAAATTGTATATGAGATTATTTTGGAGTGTTAAATGAAAAAGAAAATAAAAGAAAACAAAAAAAATTCAAGAGTATTTAGTAGTGTATTAAGTACGATTATAATTATTGTTTCTACAATTTTAATTATGACGGCACTATATATGTCTTTTACTTTTAGAAATAAAGGTATAAAAGATATAGTATATCATTTGAAAAGTGGTATAGGTGGTACATCACCAGATGTTGTATTTTCAATTCTTGGAGCATGTATTATACCATTTACTATTATGCTAGCAGTACTTCTATTACCAATGTTCTTACTTAAAAGGAAGAAAAATTATCCAGCAAAAAGAGCTGGTAGAATAAAAATGGTTTATTCTATAGGAGTTATGTGTATAGCTTCAACAATGTTTTATAATTTACTTGGTGGTGATGATTATGTAAAGGCAGTATTTCAAGAATCACCAATAATTGAAGAAAATTATGTAGACCCTAGAAATGTTACAATGAATTTTCCAGAGAAAAAACAAAATTTAATATTAATTTATGCAGAATCCATTGAAAATTCTGTATTAAATAAAAATATAGGTGGCGGATGGAATTATTCTATTATGCCAGAATTAGAAGAGATAGCTTTGGAAAATACAAATTTTTCAAATACAGATAAAATTGGTGGTTTCCATCAAGTAGAAGGAACTACTTGGAGTATTGCAGGAATAACAGCTTCAACATCAGGAATACCTCTAAAGGGATTTGTTAATAATGAATATAAGTCTGAAAATTTCTTAGATGGAGCATATAGTCTAGGGGATGTATTAAGAGATGAAGGTTATAATTTAAAGGTTATGATGGGTTCCAAAGCTGAGTTTGGTGGAAAGGAACAATTCTTTAAAAATCATGGTAATTATGATATCTTTGACTTTCATCATGCTGTAGATAATGGTTATATGAGAGAAGAAGACAAGGTATGGTGGGGCTATGAAGATAGTAAGTTATTTGAATGGTCTAAGGAAGAAGCTACTAAATTAGCTTCAGAAGACAAACCATTTAACCTTGTAATAGAAACGGTAAATACTCATTATACTGATGGATGGTTAGAAGAAGGTGGAGAAGAAAAATTTGATACACAATATGAAAATGTTCATGCTCAATCTTCCCAACAGATAAATGAATTTGTTGAATGGGTTAAACAACAAGATTTTTATGAAAATACTACTATTGTAATTATGGGAGACCATTTAGGAATGCAGGATAAATTCTATAGTGATAATCTTGACAGTAATTATGATAGAACAGTTTACAATGCAATAATAAATCCTAGAATTGAAGCTAAAAACAATAAAAATAGAAGTTTTACAACTTTTGATATGTATCCAACAATTCTTGCAAGTTTAGGTGTAGAAATTGAAGGAGAACAATTAGGCTTAGGAATTAATATGTACTCTGGTAAAGATACTTTAGTTGAAAAATATGGTTATGATTATTTCAATGAAGAACTTATGAAAAACTCTACATTCTATAATGACCATATACTAGGTGAAGATGCTAAAGATGGAGTAACTTTAAGAAAATAGAAATAAAAATAATGTATTTAGTATCTAAATACATTATTTTTTACTAAAATTATGGAGGAGCTATGAAAAAATCAAAAAATATAATAAGTAAAATCTTATTGATCATAGCAGCTGTAATTATTATTGCAACTCTATATATTTCATTAAATTTTAAAGAACAGGGACTTAGAAATATTTTTTTTCATATTGGTAATGGCTTAAAGGGGACTTCTCCAACTGTTATTTTTACAGGTATTATAGCTTGTATAATTCCATTTGTATTATTAGTAGCAGTTCTTAGTTTACCTATATTTATATTAAAAAAGCGAAATAGATTATCAACTAAAAAACTATATAGAATTAACTTGAAATATTCAGTATTTTTATTAATGGTTTCTTTTGTTCTATCCTATTCTTTACTTGGTGGAAATGATTATGTAAAGGCAGTGTTTCAAGAATCATCAATAATTGAAGAGAATTATGTAGATCCTAAAGAAGTTAAGATAATTTTTCCAGAAGAAAAACAGAATTTAATTATAATATATTCTGAATCTTTGGAAAATTCCCTACTTAACAAAAATATTGGTGGTGGCTGGGAATATAGTCTTATGCCTGAATTAGAGGATATTGCAGTTAATAATTTGAATTTTTCAAATTCAGATAAAATAGGTGGCTTTCATCAAGTAGAAGGAACTACATGGACAATTGCTGGTATGACAGGTTCAACAGCAGGAGTTCCAATAAAGGGGTACGCTAACAATGAGTATAAGTCTGAAAACTTTTTAAATGGTGCTTATTCATTAGGGGATATTCTTGAAAGGGAAGGTTATAATCTAGAGATTATAATGGGTTCTACTGCAGAGTTTGGTGGAAAAAAACAATATTATAAAAATCATGGAAATTACAAGATCTTTGATTATGACTATGCTGTTGCTAACGGCTATATGAGAGAAGAAGATAAGGTATGGTGGGGCTATGAGGATAGCAAGTTATTTAAGTGGTCAAAAGAGGAAGTTAAAAAATTAGCTTCGGAAGATAAACCTTTTAATTTAATAATTGAAACTGTAAATACTCATTTTACCGATGGATATTTAGAAGATAGTGCAGAAGAAATATATGACAATCAGTATGAAAATGTATATGCTCATTCTTCAAAACAAATTGGAGAATTTGTAGAATGGGTAAAAAGACAAGATTTTTATAAAGATACTACTATTGTAATTATAGGTGACCACCTTGGTATGCAAGATAAATTATATGAAGATAATATGGTAGAAAATTACGACAGAACAGTCTATAATGCTTTTATAAATAGTAAAGCTAAGGCTAGAAATAATAAAAATAGAGAATTCACAACTTTTGATATGTATCCAACAATACTTGCAAGTATTGGTGTAAATATTGAAGGAAATAAGTTAGGCTTAGGAGTTAACTTATTTTCAAAAGAAAAAACCCTTTTAGAAAAATATGAAGGTGAATATTTAAATGAAGAATTAAAGAAAAATTCTACTTTTTATAATAGAGAAATACTTGAGGAAGAGTATTGAATAATAGATGAAAAAAATCCTTAGAACTTTTGGCTCTTTGTCAAATAGTGTTGATTAAGAAAATAATAATATTTGCGGTTCAAGCTAAGAAGCTTGAGCCGCTATTTCATTTTCAAAACCTTTAAACTTAAACTTATGAAAACATAACATAATCCTTA
>DUUN01000510.1 GCA_012841535.1 Gallicola sp.
AGTTTAACCAAATAAGCTAAATACATATCCGGAAGCGCATGAACCGAAAGCAGGTCATAGTCTTTAAAAATTTCAACAAACTGATCTAGCTGAGATTTGCAGGAGATATCATTTATTTTTAGTCTATTTGTAATGATATAATCTGTCATCTTATGGGTCACCCACAAGTTGTTATATTTGACACCGTCAACAATACTTATATCTTCTCTTACATCTTTTTTGTCTCGTAATAACCTAAATACCCAACTATCATAGTGTCGTATGAGATACACATCAACTTCTATATGAGTGACCTCCTGTAAATGTTTTATTCGCTCATGGACATTATTAAATGCTCCTTTGCGATTATTGATGCTACCTGTGTTTAATATTGCAATTTTCATCCAATTTTTACTTATACTTTATGCTAATTTCCTCTTGTCACCTCCAATTAGATATGCTAACATGATTGCTTGCAAATACCCCCCTGTGGATGTATATCCCATAGAAAACAATGTTATCAAAAACCACATCGCAACAACACAAATAAATAATATTCTTTTGTCACTGTCCCATTGTGAGTATCTAATTAATTTATAAGCAGAGTAGAATAACATTATATATATTGATACGCCAATAAGTCCAAAATTTGAAAGCAATTCTAACCAGTCATTATGCGCGAATGAACCAGAAGCCAATTGTTGAGATCCAGCAAAGCCAAACCCAAAAATAAGGTTTAGAATATTTGAACTATTATACCAGCCTTTAAATATATCAAAATATATTCTATCTCTTTGACTGCTATCACCTTCTAACATAGATTGAATTCGATACGAAAGGAATTCATTTTCCAGATAAAAATTATAAATAAAATAACCTAAGACAACAATACCGATAGCTGTTATGAAATATCCTTTTACACGATGCTTTTTCTCTATTGTCCTAAGTTGATAATAAATGTAAATCAATACACCAACACTACCAGTTATTATTGCACCCCTTTTAGATCCCTGTATTATGAAAAACACTAATATCAACATGGACAATAGAGAGATTATTTTACTTTTCTTTATAAGAAATACAAATGGTATTAAGTTTACGAACATATATGCCGCATTATTAACTACATCCTCATTACCACTAATTCTTTCAAGTAAAATTTGCTCTCTATTGTAGTAAAACTGGAGTATTGAAATGATAAACATCACAAAAAAGAAAATAATTAAATGCTTACTCCTCAGAATACCTTTTCGTGAAAAATAATAAATAGGATAAAACGGTAATGAACTTATTAAAATACCCTTAAACATTCCAAAGTGATGAGGGTTAGATAAGTATCCCGTAAAAACAAAACCCAAAACATTTATAAGTAGTAACGCTGTCCAAGCTTTAAAAAACAGTTCTTTTTTTCTCCGAGTTAATAACAATTTTACTAAATATATACCTGATAATGCTAGAAATGAAAATAGGCACAATTGTGAAATAATTGAACCCGACGCATAAAATACTCCCTGTGAAAAATAAATTACAATCAGGGAGAGGAGAATAAAAAGGAGATATTTCTCTTTAAACATATCAAATAACATCTGTTAAAGTTTCAGTTTATATATAATCAAAAACATAAGTAAATTTACTCTTGTTAAGACACTATCCCAAAAAGTGTGTAAGTAGTAATAGAAGGGTTTCCCCTTAGAGTTTAACCCTGTCCGCAAAGATAACTAAAAATTGATTTAAAATTATTCCCCAGTTCCTCACGGGCATTGTC
>DUUN01000280.1 GCA_012841535.1 Gallicola sp.
AATTCGGAAATGATAAATAATAACCCAAAAACTCAAAATCTTTTTTCATTTCTGTTAGTATGGATGACATTTGTAAACTTTACCATGCCCGTTCCCTCATTGGGTGTGAGATTTATGACGTTATCGTATCCCTTAATTGCCTATATCTGGTTGGTCAATTTTAAAGGCAAAAAATATACGAAAATATTATATGCAATGCCTTTCGTGTTTTCAGCAAGTATATTTTTTCAATTGCGATATTATCACATGGTGTTAGATCCGCTTTTTTACATTTCTAGTCCATTTTATCTGATTTATAAATATGTGATCGTAGCATAATTGATATATCATTTAAAGAATTTTGTGAAAATGAAAATTGTTGTTGTCGCATTCTCTATACTTCCCGATCCAGGGCCAAGGGCTCAAAGAACAACTGAGTTGGTTAAGGAATTTGCAAGATTAGGACATGAAGTAGAAGTTTACACACTAACTGGATCTTATGATTTTTCTGAGTTTGAAAATGAGTCAAAAGTCAAAGTAATATCATTAGGTAAGACATATCTAGTTAATTTTGATTATGATTCAACTAAAAAGATTCCTTTAATAGCAAGAGTATTAACAAAAGTTTTCAAGAATGTTTTAGAAGTTCCATACATAGAGCTTGTAAGAAATGTATATCACACGTTAAAATTAAATTTTAATAATGCTAATTTGTTAATATCAATTGCCAATCCTTACCCTATCCACTGGGGTGTAGCGCTTTTTAAACAAAGATATCCAGTTAGGATGAAAAACACAACATGGGTTGCAGATTGTGGAGATCCATACATGGGCAATCCTTTCAGTTCAAAACCATTTTATTTTAAATATATTGAGAAATGGTTTTGTCGTAAAGCCGATTTTATTTCTATCCCAATAGAAGAGGCAAGAAACGCTTATTATCCAGAGTTCAAAGAAAAAATTAAGGTAATACCACAAGGATTTAACTTTAATCCTTTGCCTAAAAATGTTGTTTTTGTTAAAAATACGATTCCTACTTTTATTTATGCGGGTAATTTTTACAAAAAACAAAGAGACCCAAGTATACTGCTAGAGTATTTATTTGAATCGAAACTGAATTTTAAGTTTATTGTATACACCAAAACTCCAGAATTTCTTGATAAATTTAAAAAGTATCATGGAAATAAAATTGAGGTGTTTGATTATATATCACGTGATAAATTATTGATTGAAATGAGTAAGGCAGATTTTTTACTTAATCTTGAAAATCCGACTTCCGTTCAGTCGCCCAGTAAGTTAATTGACTATGCTTTAACGAACAGACCAATATTAAGCATCAACACAAATAGGGAACTCGATACTGAAATAATTAATCAGTTTATTCAAGGTAATTACAACAATAGACTTGTTATTGATAATATCGAGAGATATAACATCACAAATGTAGCCAATCAGTTCTTGGAGCTAATAAATTAAATAATCATCACATATTATTCATTAATAAAATGAAAGTTACAGTGTTTACACCTACCTACAATCGTGCACATTCGTTGGGTAGAGTATATAACTCTTTAATGAAACAGACCTACAAAGAGTTTATCTGGTTGATTATTGATGATGGTTCAACAGACAATACTAAAGATGTAGTTGATAGCTGGATAAAAGAAAATATTATCAAAATTGATTACCGTTATAAGTCAAACGGAGGTAAGCATACTGCTATGAAATTAGCTTTTGCAACAACTGAAACAAAATACTTAATTGGTTTAGATAGCGATGATGAGCTGGTTCCTGATGCTATTGAAGTATTCATTAATGAATGGGCAAAAATTGAAAATACTGAATTAGAAAATTGTATAGCTGAGATTCGAGCTTTATCTAAATATAATGGAAAATTAAATGGAAATTTTTATTTTCCTGAAGGTGCTTATTTTTTCGATTTAACTTGGCACGAGATGGTATTGAAGAAAAACAACCACAACGAATGTATTTCCTGCTGGAATGTTAGAAAGTTAAATGAAAGTGTTGAAATACCTGATACTTTTTGGCTATCAGATAGGGCAAATCATTATGGGGAAACAATATTGTGGGCTCAGTTGGGTAGAAAATATAAATCTCGATACATTGATGCCTATTTATTAAATATACATTATGATGTAGGACCAAGTATACTAAGAAATGAAAATAAGGAACAAAGTCACTTAAATGGAATTGTGTTAAGTTTTAATTTCTTGAATGAAAACATGAATTACTTTTGGATGAGACCAAGTGTGTTTGTAAAATCTGTTTTGTTTCAAATAATTTATTCAACAGAGTATAAAGTTAGCATTCTTGATACAGTTAAACACATTACATCAAAAAAATATATGTTTCTATATTTATTATTTTATCCTTTGGGATTATTGTTATGGCCGGTTTGGAAAACTATTAATAAATTAAGATAGATTAAAATTAAAACATATCGATTTTGTTGATTTTTAATGAACAAAATTCCAAGCCTTACAGTGAATTTTGTCGGATTTAGAATTATTCAGTGTTCTCAATTAATTTCAATTTATAACAACTTTTATGTGCGGAATTTATATTACCAATATACCTTATAAGAAAGAAGAAATAAAGTCAAAACTTAATAAAATTGATTTTAGAGGCCCCGATAATTTAGGGATAACCCAAGTTAATGAGGTGTCATTGGGGCATTTACGATTATCTGTTTTGGATTTGGACAAAAGGTCGAATCAACCTTTCCAATTTAATCATCTGTATATCACATACAATGGCGAAATATATAATTTCAAAACTATAAGAGACGAACTAATTGCTTTAGGTTATTCCTTCTTCACGGAAAGTGATACAGAAGTATTGATAAAAGGTTACTCCGAATGGGGAAAAGATGTTTTACATAGAATGAACGGAATGTTTGCTTTTGCCATTTATGATAGCATAAAAGAAGAGATATTTTGTGCAAGAGACCGATTGGGAGTAAAACCATTTTTTTATTACTGGAATGAAGGGCAGATAGAAATATGTAGTCAACTCGCCCCTATGATGAATAAATCATTAACCATCAATAAGGATGCCTTATCAATCTATTTAGATTGTGGATATATTCCGAGCCCTTTTAGTATTTATGAAGAAATACAAAAATTACAGCCGGGATTTTGTATGTTTGTTAATCTAAAAGAGAGAAAAATTGCCTTAGAAAAATATTGGGATCTACAACCTGCAAAAGTGGATAAAGATTTAACCTATGAACATGCCAAAGATAAATTGCATGAATTAATTATAAATGCTGTAAAGATAAGAATGCAGTCAGATGTCCCTTTAGGTTCATTCCTTTCTGGTGGGATTGATTCTGCGTTGATATCTGCAATTGCATCTAAGTATAGCACACAAAAGTTAAAGACGTTTACAATTGCTTTTGAGGACCCCAAGTTTGATGAAAGCATGGTAGCAGAACAGTATTCAAAAATCATCAACAGTGAACATACCGCTACATTGTGTACGCCAAAAGACGTTTTGGAAATGTTACCATATCTGATAAGTGTTTACGATGAGCCTTTTGCGGATAGCTCTGCTTTGCCGTCCCTGTTGTTAAATAAAGTAACAAAAAATTATGTTACAGTAGCACTTTCAGGAGATGGTGGTGATGAAAGTTTTATTGGATATAAACACATGCTGGCCGTCGAACAATTTAAATTAATTAGTAAAATACCATTGTCTACTAGAAAAATTATAAGCAAAATTCCGTTCAACAAAATTATTAATAAGCAAAAGGAAGCTTATAAGGGCATCTTGAATTGTAAAGATGAAAATGAGTTGATCATGAAAGTATTCACAGGTTTTGATACCCTCACACAGAAGCGGGATCTTCAATGGATAGATAAATATTACCCACAATATAAAAATCTCTCTAAGGTGTCACTTCAAAAAATTGCAGATTTAAATATAAAACTATGGTTAGAAAACGACAGCAATACAAAGGTTGACAGGGCAAGCATGGCTTTTTCCGTGGAAACCAGGAGTCCATTTCTCGATTATAGAATAGTTGAATTTGCCAGAACCCTTCCAATTGATTATAGGTACAAAGACGGGGTAACCAAGAAAATTCTTAGAGATATTCTTAAGTGTTACATTCCAGAAGATGTATTTACTCAGCCAAAAAGAGGTTTTGCTGTTCCTATTGGTGATTGGATTAGAACTGAATTAAAGGATGATGTGCTTGCTAAATTAAATATAAAGTTTTTAGAAACCATACCAAATCTGGATATTAAAAAATTCAGAACTCAATTAATGCAACATTTAGAAGGAAAATATGATTACACGTTTAGTATATGGAAACTTTATGTTTTGGCTTTGTGGTTTGAAAAAAATAATAATTTGGAATTACTAACTTAGCCAGGACACATAGTTAAGCATAAAAAGCTTATTTTTGTGTAATATGAAAAATAATGGGTCGGTAAATTTTTACTTAATAATCACGTAATCAATTGATTAGGTTGTATATTTTAAAAGAGTTCTTCATTGCTAATAATCAGGCGGTTAGGAGTGATTCTTAAAAAAATACCGAACTATTGAAAAAACAAATAAATGAAAATTCTTTGCGTTATCGATAGTTTAGGTTCCGGTGGCGCTCAGCGGCAGATGGTAACGTTGGCAAAATTACTGAAAGAAAAAGACTTTGAGATTTCATTTCTTGTTTATCATAATGATAACTTTTTTATCGACGATTTAAGGAAAAACAATATCCCTATTGAATATTGTGCAGCAAAAAAATACTTGGATAGAATTTTAAAGGTTCGTAAGTATATAAGAAAAAATAATTTCGATGCTGTAATCTCATTTTTAGATGTACCCGACTTTTTAAATAATATTTCCGCTATTGGAGGGAAAAAATGGAAGGTAATAACCAGTGAACGTAGTTCGAAAGAAGATGCATTAATCTCCAATCGAGGTAAAATATTTAATTTCTTTCAACGTTATTCGGATTATATTGTATGCAATTCTGAAAATGCTAGAAAATTGTGGTTAAAACATTATCCACAATACAAAAATAAATTGGTTACTATTTATAATCCTGTGGTTCTTCCTGAAGTTAAAAGCCTATATATACCACGCAAAAACGGAAAACTACACATAGTAGTAGCAGCAAGCTACCAATATTTGAAAAATCCGATCGGATTAATTCAGGCTCTTATGTTATTGGATGAAGACGAAAAACAAAAAATTCGCATAGACTGGTACGGTCGGATTGAAGTTACTACCGGAAATACGGCCGCCTATGACGAATCATGCAAACTGAGAATTGAAAATCATTTAGAGTCCGTCATCTCTTTACATGAAGCAACAAAAAATATTATAGACATTATGAATCAAGCGGATATCATTGGACTTTTTAGTGAATTGGAAGGTTTGCCAAATGCTATATGTGAAGGGATGATGTTAGGTAAACCGATTATCATGACTCACGTATCCGATTTTGAACTGTTGGTGGACGAAAACAATGGGTTTTTATGTGATTGGGACAATCCTTTATCTATTAGGGATACTTTACTAAAGGCTATTAATCTAACAAATGAAGATTTAATCAGAATGGGGAAAAACTCAAAAAACAAAGCAGAAAAATTATTTTCCGAAGAGGTAATTATTAACCAATGGCTATCTATATTATAATTTTAAACCAAAGAGGTCATGAAAGTATTATTATGTGCTCCATATAAATCTTATTATGCCGGTGGAATTTCAAAATGGACAGAACATATTGTAAAATATTATCAATCAAATACCGAAAATGATCTATGGATGGATATTTTTTCATCGGCAAGAGAAAATAAAGTATATGCCGATACTCCTCTATTTAAACGCATTTTGTATGGATTTGCTGAATATACTCCATTGTTAAAAAAATATAGAAAAAAAATTTATTCAGGAAAATACGACGTTGTGCATATTACATCGAGTGCTTCCTTAGGTTTGATAAGAGACATTTTGATGTTAAGAATTACTCGCGAAAATCAAACAAAAAGTATTCTTCATTTTCATTTTGGTCGTATTCCCGAACTGTATAAAAAAAATAATTGGGAGAAAAAATTATTGGATAAAACCATTCGTATGGCCGATGAAATAATCGTCATAGACCAATCCTCATTTAATACGTTAATAAATCAAGGATGTAAGAATATAAAATTATTACCTAATCCTTTAGGCCCGGACGTAGAAGAAATCATTAAAAATTCATCCATAAAAAGGGA
>DUUN01000192.1 GCA_012841535.1 Gallicola sp.
TGAATGTAGTGTGCCTTTTCACAAGGAACAGCGTAATAATAACCATATACCCACTTGTCGTTATAAATACTCATACCTCTAAACTTAATCTCCCTATCCACTCTAGTTCACCTCACATTCCTTGCATTTAATCACCAATTAAATCAAATATATTTTGTTGTTTGTTTGGTTTTTCTGCTTTTAAATCTTCTATATTAATAAATTCTACTTCCCAATAGTCTTGTATTTTTAAAACGACACTCCCAAATGCAGGACTTTTTCCTTTTTTACCTAAACCACTTTCAAAATTTATGCGTCCATTAGGTATAAACAATTTCCCACCCATGTTTTGACTTGCGTTTGTCATTCTTTTCGTTGTTAAAAATTCTATCGGAAATAATATGTAAATATCATTTTTAGCAATTCGGTAAGTTTCATAAGCCTTTTCTAAAAATTTATGTTTAATTGTAAAGGGTGGATTTATCCAAATTTTCTTATATTTAGTCCAATCTTGATTTAAACCGTCTGTTTCTATAGTGTCATAATTTTCAATACCAAATTCTTCTGCTTTTTCTTTTGTAGTTGCAGGGTCATAGTCAAATTTTCCAAAATAATCTACCACTGATTTAGGCGTATAATATTCATTGTCTTTAGTGAACGCTACATTTCCTTTTGCCATAGTGTCTACCTCCTTTTTTACATATAATAATTGCCCAGCCATTTAGACTTTATTCTAAACATTGCCCATAATAAATATGCTAAATTATTTTTCATTTATTCAACTCCTATGCCATATTTATGTTCTAGTTCTTTCATTTCTAATTGTAATAATTTCATATTTGGTGTTTTTAGCATTAGATTTTTATTATATAACTCTTCCCACATTGCTCTACGTTTTTTAGTTTCCTCAAAAACTTCCGTTTCATATTCGCATATTGACTTAATTTCTTCTATAATTGCACTTTCATTTTTACAGTTTGTTTTCCCCTCAATATGCTCATCAATAAAATTTTCAATTCCGCAACAACCTATGTCGCCACAATGACCACATATTTCACAATAAGGGCTTTCTTCTTTATTCATCTGTATCAACTCCTATTATTTCTTCTATGCGGATATAGCAACCATTATCGTTGTCAACATAACAATCATCTGGATACATTATCTTTTCTTTTAACTGCTTTAAATCAGATAGTATTGCTTCGTATATGTTCTTTTCCTTGTAATATTTACTAACCCTTTCGTGTCTAAGCGTAATCAAAAATATTATATCGTCTAATTCGTTTATTAAGTCTTCATATTTCTTTATTAATTCATTTAGATTCATATATTAATCACTCACTTTCTCTACTAAGTCCATTTTAATTAAATCATATAAGTTGTCTAATCTCTCATCACCTAAATCATTAAAGAATTGGTTTGTATAAATAACTCTTGTGTCTTTATCAAACAATACTTCTTTACAGCTCCATAGTTGGTCAAACTCGTCATCACTTATATAACAATGCTCTAATGTTTCTAAGTCTACACTGTCTTTAATCTTTAACATTCCTACACCTCATACTCTACTGATTTAAACTGTTCTTTTGTTTGTATCATTTTTTACTCCTTTCTATATTTTAGATTATATCACCTTATTTATGATAAGTAAAGTTGTTTCAGTTAAGTGAAACAACTTTTGATTTAACCGATTTATTTCATTAAAATGAAAA
>DUUN01000089.1 GCA_012841535.1 Gallicola sp.
AAACATTTATATATATTGACAAAATATAAATTACCAATTAGAATAAGCTTATAAAAATTTATATAAAAATATTTATACAATAAAAATAATTATAAAAACAAATAAGGAGAAAATAAAATGACATTTGATAAAGTTAAAGAAATAATTGTAGAAAATTTAGGAGTAGACGCTGATGATGTAAAACCGGAAGCAAAATTAATTGAGGATTTAGAGGCAGATTCTTTAGATGCTGTTGAAGTTTCAATGGCTTTGGAAGATGAATTCGATATTGAAATTGATGATGATGCTTTTGCTGGTTTAAGTACAGTACAAGATATTGTAAATTATATAGAATCAAATAAATAGGTAGAAATATGGAGTTTGAAAATATAAAGGAACTTATTAATATTTTTAATAATTCAGATATTGACAAATTAAAACTTGAAGATGGGGATTTTAAGTTTTCTTTAGAAAGAAACAATACGGTTTTTGTTGAGCAAGCTGTTCAGCAAAAAGTCCCATTACAAAATATAGAAACTCCAATACAAACAAATAATAGTGAAATTAAAGAAGAAGGTGTAGAGGATTATTATATTTTTAAAGCTCCTTTAGTAGGAACTTTTTATGCTGCACCTTCTCCTTCTTCTTCACCATATGTTAAGGTTGGGGACACTGTAGAGGTAGATCAGGTAATTTGTATTATTGAAGCAATGAAAATGATTAATGAAATAAAATCGCCTGTTAAGGGCAAAATTGTTGAAATTTTAGTATCAAATGAGGATTTAGTAGAGTTTGATACTCCTATATTTAAAATAGAGGCTGAAAATGTTTAAAAGGGTTTTAATTGCAAATAGAGGAGAAATTGCAATAAGAATAATAAGGGCTTGCCGAGAGTTGGGTATTGAGGCAGTTTCTGTTTATTCTACTGCAGATAAGGACCAACTACATGTAAAGTTAGCGGATTATGCTGTCTGTATTGGAAGTCCTAAGTCAAGTGATAGTTATTTAAATATAGACAATATAATTTCTGCTGCCCTTTCTATGAATTGTGATGCAATTCATCCGGGTTATGGGTTTTTATCTGAAAATGCAGATTTTGTAAAAATAGTTGAAGCATATGGTATGAAATTTATTGGACCAAGTAGTGAAGTTATTTCACTTATGGGAGATAAGGCCAAGGCTAGAGAACTAATGATAAAAAATAATATACCAACGGTTCCAGGCTCAGACGGTGTAGTTAATACTATTGATGAAGCTGTAGAAATTTGTGAAAAAATTGGCTTTCCGGTTTTAATTAAGGCTGCTGCCGGCGGTGGTGGTAGAGGTATGCGTAGGGTATTTTCCATGGAAGAACTAGCTACGGAATATACCAATGCAAAAACTGAGGCTATAAATTGTTTTGGCAATGGTGACATGTATATTGAAAAGCTTGTTATTAACCCAAAACACATTGAATTTCAAATTATTGCAGATTCTTTTGGCAACACTATTCATTTAGGTGATAGGGATTGTTCAATCCAAAGAAGAAATCAAAAGATGATTGAGGAAGCACCTTCTGTTTTTCTTGATGATGCTACAAGGAAAAAAATGGGTCAAGTTGCAGTTAGGGCTGCTAAGGCTTGTAATTATGAAAATGCAGGTACTATTGAATTTGTTGTAGATGAGAATAAGAATTTTTATTTTATAGAAATGAATACGAGAATTCAAGTGGAACATCCTGTTACTGAAATGGTTACAGGTGTTGATTTAGTTAAGGAGCAATTACGAGTTGCTTCAGGTTTGCATCTGTCTAAGGAACAAAAGGATATTAAGTTAGATGGTTATGCTATTGAGTGTAGAATTAATGCAGAAAATCCTATGGAGAGTTTTAGTCCTTCTGCAGGTACAGTAGACTTTTTCTATGCACCAGGTGGCATGAATACCAGATTCGATAGCTTTTTATACAATGGTTGTCCTATTAGTCCTTTTTATGATTCTATGATTGGGAAAATTATAGTAAAGGGTAGTACAAGGTTAGAGGCTATTAAAAAAATGAGAAGGGCAATAGAAGAAACTTTTATAGAAGGTATTAATACTAATCTTGGTTTCCAATATACTATTTTATTTGATAAGGATTTTGTTAGAGGTAATTTTAATACAGGTTATTTGTCGGATAAGATGGATTGTTTATTAGACCGTATGCGATTAGTTGAGGATTAATATGAAAGATAATTTTAAAAAGAGAAAGAATTTACTTAATTTTATACGAAAAAACAGGGAAAAACCTCAATTAGAAAATAAAGAAGATGATAATTTTAATGATCATCTTTTTTATAAATGTCCAAATTGTGAAAAATCCATTTTAAAGGATAATTTAGCAGATACAAATTGGATATGTTCTAGTTGTGGTTTTTATTTACCTTTAAATAGTAAGGAAAGACTGGATTTTGTTATGGATATAGGCTATGAGGAAATTCAAGGTCAGGTGAAGTATTCCAATCCGTTGGACTTTCCAAATTATATTGAAAAACTTGAAGGAAATAAGAAAAAGTCCGGCCAAGATGAAGCTATAAGGGTGGCTTTAGGAAAAATAAAGGGCTCTTCTTGTATTGTTGCTGTTTTAGATAGCAGTTTTTTAATGGGCAGCATGGGAACTTATGTAGGGGAAGAAGTTACTAAGGCCTTTGAAAAAGCCATGGACTTAAATTTGCCGGTAATTATTTTTTCTGCAAGTGGTGGTGCAAGAATGCAGGAAGGAATTTTGTCATTAATGCAAATGGTTAAAACCTCCAATGCTGTAAGACAACATAGTGAAAAGGGTTTACTTTATATCTCCTGTTTAACTAACCCTACTACCGGTGGTGTTACTGCTTCCTTTGCAAGTTTAGGGGATGTTATTATAGCTGAACCTAAGGCTTTAATCGGTTTTGCAGGACCAAGGGTTATTAAGCAAACTATTAAACAGGATTTACCTGAAGGTTTCCAAAGTTCCGAGTTTTTAATGGAGCATGGTTTTATAGATACAATTGTTGAAAGAAAAGACTTAAAAGAGGTTTTAAGTATAATTTTAAAAATTCATGGAGTTGAGGATTAATATGATTAAGAATATTGAAAAACAAATTAATAAATTAAATTCTCAAATTGATGAATTTAAGAAAATGGAAGATAGTGATTTAGCAGATAATTTAATTCTTGAAGCGGAAAATAAAAAGAAGGAAATATTAGAAGATGCAGCTAAGGACTTAGCTGCCTATGACAGAGTGTACTTAGCTAGGCATATTGCCAGACCAAAGGCTAAGGATTTTATATACAATCTCTTTAATAATATTATTGAATTTAAGGGAGATAGGCTTTTTAAAGATGACAAGAGTATTATTGGAGGTATTGCTTCTTATTATGGAGTACCAGTTACTTTTATAGGTACAAATAAGGGAAAAGATACTAAGGAAAACATAGAGACGAATTTTGGAATGGCCAGTCCGGAAGGTTACAGAAAAGCAATAAGACTTATGGAGCAAGCCAATAAATTTCATAGACCAATTATTACCTTTATTGACACTCCCGGTGCCTACCCTGGAATAGGTGCAGAGGAAAGGGGACAAGGAGAGGCTATTGCTAGGGCAATTATGACTATGACCTCTTTAAAGGTTCCTGTTATTTCTGTAATTACCGGAGAAGGTGGAAGTGGAGGAGCTTTAGCCTTAGCTGTAGGAAATAAGGTTATTATGATGGAAAATGCAATATACTCTATTTTGTCGCCGGAAGGATTTTCTTCTATTTTATGGAAGGATAGTTCTAAGGCTGCAGAAGCTACTGAATATATGAAATTAACCTCTAATGATTTACTGGAAATGGGAATTATAGACAGAGTTGTTAAGGAGGATATTTCTTTTTCACAAGAGGATTATGGAGAAAATTTTAAAAGATTAGACAAGGTTATTAAAGAAGAGCTTACAGGTCTATTAAAATATACAGGGTTGGAGCTTCAAACAAAAAGAGAAAATAAATTTAGAGGCTTTGGAGTTTAATATGGGATTAAAAATTTTAGAAACTTCCAGTTACCTTCCGGAAGAAATAATTACAAATGATGATTTTGCTAGGTATTTAGATACTTCTGATGAATGGATTAGTTCAAGAACAGGAATAAGGGAAAGAAGAATTTCAAGAAAAGAGGACACTTCACAATTAGCCTATAAGGCAGTAGAAAGTCTTAATATTAAAGACAAGGAAAAAATAGATATGGTTTTAGTAGCAACCTTTACTGCCGACAAATCCATGCCTAATATTTCTTCGGGGGTTCAAGGGTTACTTGGCTTAAAAGAAAATATTTTTGCTGTAGATTTTAATATGGCTTGTAGTGGTTTTGTTGCAGGACTAAATTTAATTGAAAGATTTTTAGATGAAGGTCGTCAGGCTATTTTAGTAGGGGCGGAAGTAATTTCAAAATATTTAGACAAGTATGATAGAAATACCGTTGTACTATTTGGCGATGGTGCTGGTGCTGTTTTAGTTGAAAAAAATAATAGTAAACAGTGTTTTGAAAGTGGAGTTAGGTCAAATGATGAATGTTTGACTTTAAATTATAGAGGATTAGAAGAAGTTAGAGAATTTATTGGTATGAAGGGTAAGGAGGTATTTAGATTCGCAGTAGAAATAGTACCTTTGACCATTACCAATTTATTAAAAGAAAACAATTTAGATAGGACTAGTATAGACCATGTAATTTGTCATCAGGCTAATTATAGAATACTTAATTCTGTTTCAAAGAAAACTAAAATTCCTATTGAAAAATTCTTTATGAATTTAGACAAATATGGAAACACCTCAGCAAGTTCAATACCTATTGCCTTAGATGAAATGAATAAAAAAGGTATTTTAAAAAGAGGGGAAAAAATAATATTAGTTGGCTTTGGAGCCGGACTTAGTTGGACAGGAACTTTAATGGAATGGTAGGAGAATAGATGAATTTACAAGATATTTTAGGTATAGAGTACCCGGTAATACAAGGGGGAATGGCAAATATAGCAACAGGAGAGTTTGCTGCAGCAGTTTCAAATGCAGGAGGTCTTGGATTAATTGGAACTGGTGGAATGACCATTGAGGAAGCTAAAGAGAATATTGAAAAATGTAAGGAACTAACAAATAAACCATTTGGTGTAAATATTATGCTATTGAATCCAAATGCAGCTGAAGTTGCCAAACTTGTAGTTGAATATGAAGTACCAGTTGTTACTACAGGAGCAGGCAATCCTTCAAAGTATATTGACGAATGGAAAAAACACGGAATAAAAATATTTCCTGTAATACCGGCACCTTCTCTTGCAGTAAGAATGGAACGCTTAGGAGTAGATGGAGTAATTGCAGAAGGAACTGAATCAGGTGGTCATATTGGTGAAATGACAACAATGGCTTTAATACCTCAGGTTTGTGATGCTGTGAAAATTCCCGTTATTGCAGCAGGAGGAATAGCTAGTGGAAGACAGATGCTAGCTGCTAGAGCTTTAGGTGCTATAGGAGTTCAAGTAGGAACTTGTTTATTAGCTGCTGAAGAGTGTCCAATTCACGAAAATTATAAAAATAGGGTTATTAAGGCTAAAAGTAGCAATATTACAGTTACAGGAAGAATTGGTGGTATACCTGTTCGTCTAATTAAAAATAGTATGACAAATGAATATATAAAAAGAGAAAAAGAAGGATGGACTAAGGAAGAATTGGAAATATTTACCTTAGGCGGTTTGAAAAAGGCTGTTTTTAATGGCGATGTAGACAATGGCTCTTTAATGGCGGGACAGGTTGTTGGTCAAGTTAAGGAAATTAAACCTGTAAAGGATATTATAAAGAATTTATATGATGAATATTTAGAAGAACTGGAGAAATTGAAATGTCAATAATGATAGGCTCTAAAGAAATAAGTATTCCTGTTATTCAAGGTGGAATGGGAGTTGGGGTTTCTTTAGGTAATCTTGCTGGAGCTGTAGCAAGAGAAGGGGGAATTGGAACTATATCTATGGTGGATATTGGTTTTAAGGAGCCTGATTTTTATACTAATAAAAAAGAGTCTGCTACTAGGGCTTTTATAAAGGAATTAAATAAAGCAAGGGAAATATCCAAGGGTAATGGATTAATAGCTACAAATATTATGGCAGCATTAACAGATTATAAGGAATTGGTTAAAACTGCTGTAAAGGCTAAAGTAGATGCCATTGTCGTTGGAGCGGGTTTGCCTTTAGATTTACCAGGTTTAGTAGAAACAAAGGATATAATGATTGCTCCAATTATTTCAAGTGCAAGGGCTTTAAAATTAGTAGTTAGAAACTGGATGAAAAAATATGATAGAACACCGGACTTTGTTGTACTTGAAGGAAGGGATGCAGGTGGGCATTTAGGTTTTAAACAAGAAGAAATCATTAATGAGTCCTATAGTTTAGAAAGTATTACAAAGGATGTTTTGTCCTATTTAGATGAATTAAAAAACAATATAGGCAGAAAGATTCCTCTTTTCGTTGGTGGCTCATTTTTTGATGGTAATGACTTAAATATGGTTCAAGACTGGGGTGCTACAGGTATTCAAATAGGTACAAGGTTTATTGCTACAGAGGAATGTGATGTTAGTAAGGAATTTAAGGAGTTAATTGTTAATGCAAAGGAAGAGGATATTGTCTTGTTACATAGTCCCGTTGGCATGCCTGCAAGAGCAATAAAAACCCCTTTAATAGAGAAGATGAACAAGGAAAGAATTCCATCTAAAAGATGTATTAACTGTTTAAAAACCTGTAATCCTAAAACTACTAATTTCTGTATTTCCGATGCTTTAATAAGTTCAGCTAATGGAGATATTGAAAATGGACTTTTCTTTAGTGGTAGTTTAGCCCATAGGATAAAAGAAATAACTACTGTTGAAGAAATTTTCAAAGAAATAAAAAGTCAGTGGAGGAAAAGATGAAAATAGGTTTTTTATATGGTGGACAAGGAAGCCAACAGGCAGGTATGGGAAAGGACCTATACGAAAACTATGATTATATTAAAGAATTTTACGATTCAATTAATCTTGATTTTGACATAAAGGATTATTCTTTTAACAAGGACTTAGAAATAATTTCCGAAACAAAATACACCCAACCTATTATGGTTTCCTTTCAAATAGCCGTTACAAAAATTTTAAATAATCTAGGAATTAATCCTTCTTTTGTAGCTGGTCTTAGTATTGGAGAATACTCTGCCCTTGTAGCTTCTGGAGTTTTAAAGGATATTGACGCTATAGAAATAGCTAATATAAGAGGTAAGTCCATGACTAAAGCTAGTTCCGGCATAAATACCGGAATGGTAGCTGTAATGGGATTGGAAAAAGAAAAAATCGAAAGCGTATTGGAAAAACTTAGTGACGATAAAAATAAAGTTGAAATTGCCAATTTAAACTGCCCGGGACAAATTGTTATTTCTGGAGAAGCTTCTAAAGTGGAAGAATCAATTAAAGAATTAAAAGAGGCCGGAGCAAGACGGGCAATTCCTTTAAATGTTTCAGGACCGTTTCATACTTCATATATGGAGCCGGTAGCTAAGGAATTAGAAGAAGTCTTTAAAGAATATGATTTTTATGATGAAAAAATACCTGTTGTCTACAATTTATTAGGTAGTGTAAGAAATAATGAAGATATAAAGACCATAATGACTAAGCAAGTTAAATCAACTGTAAAATTTCAAGAGTCAATTGAATATATGATAAGTCAAGGAGTAGACACCTTTATTGAAATTGGATTTGGAGATGTAATAAAAGGTTTTTTAAAGAAAATAGATAGAAAATTAAAAGTCTATTCTATTAATAATATAGAAAGTATTAAAGCCTTTGAAAAGGAGTTTAAAAATGTGCAATAAAAAAGTTGCTTTAGTAACAGGAGCAGGAAGAGGAATTGGCAGAACTATAGCAATAGAACTGGCTAAAGAAGGTTATAATATAGCTTTAAACTTTAGGTCTAACGAAGAAGAAGCTAATTTAGTAAAAGAAGAATGTGAAAAAAACGGAGCAGAGGTTTTACTTGTAAAGGCTGATGTTTCAGTTTATGAAGAATGTGAAAAAATATTTAAAGATATAAAGGAAAAATTTAAAAGATTAGATGTTCTTGTAAATAATGCAGGTATTACAAGGGACAATCTAATTATGAGAATGACACCAAAGGATTTTAATGATGTAATTGAAGCTAATTTAAATTCAGTTTTTTATTGTATGAAATTAGCATCAAGAATTATGATGAAGCAAAGATACGGAAAAATCATAAGTATTTCCAGTATTGTAGGCTTACATGGAAATGCAGGACAGGTTAACTATTCAGCCAGTAAGGCTGGTATTTTAGGTATGACAAAATCCCTAGCTAAGGAATTAGCATCTAGAAATGTAACAGTAAATGCTATAGCACCAGGATTTATTCAGACAAGTATGACCGATAAATTACCGGAAAATATTATTAATTCAATGTTAGAAAATATACCTTTAGCTAAATTAGGTAGACCTGAAGATATAGCTGACACAGTTGTTTTTCTAGCAAGTGATAGGGCAAATTATATTACCGGACAGACTATATCAGTAGATGGAGGTATGAGCATATAATGAAAAGAAGAGTTGTAATAACAGGACTTGGTGCTGTTTCTCCAATAGGAAATACCTTAGAGGATATTTATAAAAGCTTACAAGAAGGTTATTGTGCAGTAGATGAAATAACAAGATTTGATGTTTCAAATAATAAAACTAAATTTGCTTGTGAAGTAAAGGATTTTAAACCGGAGGAATTTTTAGATAAAAAAACCATAAGAAGAATTGACCTAGTAAATCAGTTTGGAATAGTAGCTGCCCATAAGGCACTAAATCATAGTGGAATAGAATTAGATAAACTTGAAGACCTAAATAGGTGTGGTGTAGTAATTTCTTCCGGAATAGGCGGACTAAAAACCATTCAAGATGAAACTATTAAAGGTAGTAAAAGAGGTTTTGAAAGAATATCACCATTTTTTATTACAGGTGGAATTGCAAATATGACCTCTGCATTAATAGCCATTGAATTAGGCTTTCATGGTTATAGTGCTTGCCCAGTAACAGCTTGTGCCGGTGGAACTAATGCAATAGGTGACGCTTTTAGAAGTATAAGAGATGGTTACCAAGATTTAATATTTGCCGGTGGTTCAGAAGCTAGTATTACAGAAGTAGGAATAGGTGGTTTTACATCTATGAAGGCCTTGTCTACAGGAGAAACTAAAGACAGGGTATCTATTCCTTTTGACAAAGAACGTTCGGGTTTTGTAATGGGTGAAGGTGCAGGAATAATAGTTTTAGAGGAATTGGAACATGCTAAAAAACGTGGGGCAAAAATTCTTGCAGAATTAGTTGGTTATGGTGTAACTTGTGATGCCAGCCATATGACTGCTCCAGATAGTGAAGGAAGATTTACCAGTAAGGCTATGTTAGATGCAATAGAAGATGCAGGAATTAAACCTGAAAATATTGACTATATTAATGCCCATGGAACATCAACTCCTCTAAATGATAAATTTGAAACCTTGGCTGTGAAAAATACCTTTAAAGAACATGCGAAAAAATTAAAAATTTCTTCAACAAAGTCTATGACAGGTCATTTACTTGGAGGCTCAGGTGGACTGGAAGCAATTATATCCGTATTGGCACTGGAAAATGGATATATACCTCCAACAGTTAATTATAAAGTAGCAGATGAAGAATGTGATTTAAATATAGTTCCAAATAAGGGAATATATGAAAATATTACTTATGTAATGAGTAATTCCTTTGGATTTGGTGGTCACAATGCTTCAATTATTATAAAAAAATGGGAGGAATAATGGAATACAATATTAATGAAATAGAAAAAATTATCCCACACAGATATCCATTTTTATTAGTAGATAAAATTATTGATGGAAAAGAAGGAGAATGGGCTAAGGGAATTAAATGTGTAACTGCTAACGAACCATTTTTCCAAGGACATTTTCCTGGTTATAAAGTTATGCCAGGGGTATTAATAATCGAGGCCCTAGCACAAGTAGGGGCTGTTGCACTACTAACCATTGATGAATTTAAAGGTAAAATTGCATTATTTGGAGGAATAAAAAAGGCTAAATTCAAAAGACAAATTATTCCAGGAGATGTATTGGAATTAGAATGTAGACTTACAAAAAGAAGAGGAAATGTTGGATTTGGTGAAGCTATAGCAAAAGTTGGAGAAGAGTTAGCAGTTACAGCTGAATTGACTTTTTTCATTTCGGAATAAATAAAAGAAAATTATTAATTAAACAATTTATTTGCATAAATGTATACTTTTTTGTTAATATTAAAGTAATATAAACTTAAAAGGGGAAAAATATGATAGAAGAACTATTTAGTGAAGTATATGAAAAATTTAAACTGAATTTTTACAAGAACATATTTAAGAATTTCGAGAACAGAGAAGCTACTCTATCTGCAACAGAAACATTTTGTGTAGAGGTAATAAATGCATTAGGGAGACCAACAATAAGTGAATTAACGAATTTCCTAGAAATTTCACAACCTAATACTGCCTACAAAGTGGCAAGTCTTGTTAAAAAGGGATATGTAAAAAAGGTACAATCAAAAGAGGACAAAAGGGAATTCTATTTAGAATTAACAGATAGATTTCAAAATTATCAAAGAATTAAAAATGAATATATTCATACAGTAATAGATAGAATGGAAGCGGAATTGTCTAAAGAGGATTTAGAGAAGTTTGAAGAAATTCTTGAAAGAATTAGTAATGAATTTATGCCTGAAGTTACTACATTTAAGTCAGAAAATACAAATTCATAATAGTTTAAATAAAAAGCACAAGAATTAAAATTCCTGTGCTTTTTCTATTTCGATACCTTTATTTAAATTTTTTATATCCCTAGTTAAAAATATTAGACTTAGTATAAAGGCGATTAAATCCGATACAGGATATGCTAGCCAAACACCTAAAAGTCCAAAGAATTTAGGTAGTATTAATAATACCGGCAAAAGCACTATTAACTGTCGAGATAGTGATAATATTACTCCAATTACAGGTTTCCCTGTAGCTTGAAAGTAGTTAGAGCTAAGTATTTGAAAACCTAATATTGGAAAAACAAAAGATGTAACTTTTAAGGCTTCAACAGTTATTGGCATAATAGTGTTAATATTGGAAGCATTAACGATAAATAGATTTATTAATAATTCCGGTGCTAACATAATTACACAGTAGCAAATTGAAATATATATAGTAGCTATTATTATTGCATAAATCAAGGTTCTTTTAACACGTTGGTATTTTTTTGCTCCAAAATTATATCCTAAAATTGGTTGAGAGCCTTGGTTTAGTCCAAATATAGGCATAAAGGCTATAGTACTTATACTTTGTACTATTCCCATAGCAGTTATTGCATTTTCATTTCCAAATTTTGCTAATTGGATATTAAATATTGTTATAACAAGGCTGGAAGCTATTTGCATTCCAAAAGGAGATAGTCCAAGGCTTAAAATTTCTCCTACAGTATGTAATTTCAATTTAATATTTTCTTTAGTAATCCTAATAGAAGATTTTGAACCAAAGAAAAACATTAGAACCCAAATAAAAGAAAAAAATTGTCCAATTATTGTTGCTAAAGCGGCTCCTTTTACACCTAGCCCAAGTAAGATTACAAAAACATAGTCTAAGATTATATTTGTTATAGCACCAATTAACATAGTACCCATAGCTACAGTAGGACTACCTTCTCCCCTTATAAAATAGTTAAGTCCAAATCCAATCATTTGGAAGGGTATACCTATGGCAATAATTTTCATATAATCCATAGCATAGGGTAAAAGAACATCCTTACTTCCAAGAATTATTAAAATAGGCTCAAGAAAGAAAAATATAACTATAGATATAAGTAGGGACAGTATTATAAGCATAGTAAAGGAATTACCTAGAATTTTTTCTGCCTGGTCCTTTCTACCTTGTCCTAGTCTTATAGAAGAAAGCGAGTTTCCTCCCATGCCTACTAACATGGCAAAAGCCATAATTGCTAAACTTAGTGGATATGTTAAGTGAACACCACCAATAGCAAGGGAATTAACCTGACCTAAAAATATTTTATCTACAACATTGTAAAGAGCGTTAACAATCATTCCAATAATTGCAGGAATTGAAAATTTTAAAAGTAGTTTAGTTATAGGTTCTATTCCCAATACTTCATTTTTATTTGTATTCATATGCACCTCCCATTAATAATGTATATTGGAATAGGTGTTTTGTAAAGCAAATTATATTAACAAGTGGGTATAAAGAAAATAAGGAAATTTCAAGGCAAAAATAGGAGGAAATGAAATGACTGCAGAAGTAAAAGAAGTGTTACTTTTGGAAACAGAAGACGAGTTTAAATATATAACAGTAAAACAAATTCTTGATGACAATAATATACCCTATATTATAAAAGACAAGGGCTCAGGAGGTTATATGAGACTAATAAGTGGTTATTCTATTTATTTAAAGGGAATTTTCGTATCCTCTGAAGATTATAAGAAAGCCTATAATTTAGTAAAGGAATTTATAGAAATCGAAAGGGAATAGTAAATAGATAGTTTGAGAGTAATGTAAATTCATATAGTATTAAAACTTACACCTCGATGTGTTTCAGAATTACTAGATTTGAGAGTAATGTAAATTCATATAGTATTAAAATATTTTATCTTAATCAGGAAACTGAAACACAAAACTATTTACATTCCCATAGAACAAAAATTAGGAAAGAAGTTTTAATTTCTTTCCTAAATATAACTTATTTAACTGTAACTCTATGGTAGATTTTCTTACCTTTTTTAATAACCAGTTCATTATTTTCAAAGTCATCTAAGGTAATATTTTTCTTAAAGTCATCTACAACAGCTCCATTAATGGAAATTCCATTTTGTTGAACTAATCGTCTACCTTCACCATTGGATTTAGTTAGTTCTAATTCTGTTAAAAGATTTAATATTCCAACTCCCTCAGCAAATTTTTCCTTACTGAATTCTGTTGTAGGCATATTTTCATCAATAACATTATTACTAAATAAAGCTTTTGAAGTTTCTAAAGCTTGTTTAGCTTTTTCTTCTCCATGTACTAATTTAGTAATTTCATAGGCTAAAACTTCCTTACCTTTATTTATTTCTGCACCTTCTAAGGCACCTAATCTCTTACATTCCTCTATAGGTAAAAATGTAAGCATAAGTAGGAATTTTTCAACATCTCTATCATCGATATTTCTCATGTATTGGAATAGTTCATAAGGTGTTGTTTTATTTTCGTCTAACCAAACTGCACCTTTCATGGATTTACCCATTTTTACACCATCGGCAGTAGTTAGTAGTTTAAAGGTAATTCCATAAACCTTATCTTGCTCCAACTTTCTAACTAAGTTATATCCACCAATTATGTTAGACCATTGGTCAGAGCCACCCATTTGTAGTTTTACTCCATGTTTTCTATATAAAACCAAATAGTCGTAGGATTGCATTAACATATAGCTAAATTCGAAAAATGTAAGTCCGTCATGTAATCTATTTTTATAGGAGTCTAGGGTTAACATTTGGCTAACTGAAAAATGTACACCTATTTCTCGCATAAAGTCTAGGAAATTTAAATTTAATAACCAGTCTGCATTATTTTCAATTATGGCCTTATCATTTTCAAAATCTAAAAATCTTCCAAGTTGATTTGCAAAGCATTTTGCATTATGTTCTATTGTTTCCTTAGTCATAACCATTCTCATATCGGATCTTCCGGAAGGGTCCCCAATCATTGTTGTTCCACCACCAAGTAAAGCTACTGGTATATGGCCATGTCTTTGCATTCTCATCATAATCATAATTTGAATGAAGTGACCAATAGTTAGACTGTCAGCAGTTGCATCAAAGCCAATATAAAATTTCACCGATTCATTTTTTAACAATTCCCTTAATTCATCTTCATGGGTTGCTTGTTCAAAATAACCTCTTTCAACTAATTCATCAAAAACATTATCATGTTCCAATTTGTAATTAATCATTTACTTCCTCCATAAAATAAAAAATCTTCCAGTTGAAAGGACGCATTACCGTGGTACCACCTTTCTTCACTAGAAGTCTCCTTGTTAAGTTAGGCACTTAACAGCCTTAACAAAAAATGTTGTAATTCCCTTGAAGACACTACTCAACAAGGTACTGGTCATTTTATAAGTTAATATTAATTTATAATTGAAACTATAATATAAAAGTTATAATTAGTCAAGTTTCATTTGGATTTTTATTTTTGAAAAATAATTAAAATAATTTATATAATTATTTGCAAATGTAAATAATTTATGTTATGATTAAATGCAATAAATTACTTATTGAAATATTTGTCAAATAAGTGAGAAAGGATAAACTAAATGGTGATTCACATGAAACTACATAATTTAGCAGCTAACTATTTTAACTTTTATTTTAGCTTTACTAACAATTTTAGTAAGGTC
>DUUN01000220.1 GCA_012841535.1 Gallicola sp.
CAGATTTACAAGTAGGTTTTTACAACAGATTTTTTGATGACGGTTTTAACAGTATTTTTGGAAGACCAAGAAACCTAGTCTTTAATTGCAAGACAAAAGACCAAATGCCTAGTTTTTGGGAAAAGACTGATGATGGATTTAAGGCAACCTGTAGAACGGTTGGTATTGACCCTTCTGATGTTTCGGTAACAGTATCAGATGATTGTATTGTAGTTAAAGGTGAAACAAAGGTTGATAATTACACTTATAATTGTAGTTATGAATTGCCTGTAATTGAAGAAGTTCTTAATAATATTAAGAGTATAAAATACAAAACAGCAAACGGTCTTACATTTATCAATCTTGAAGTAGATTTACCTAAAAGAAAAGATATAAAAATTGAACAAATTAAATAAAGGTCGGCATAAGGGAAGAGTTATCCTCTTCCCTATTCTATAAAAATAGTGGTGGAGGATAAAGTTTGAGTATACAAAGATTTGAAAATGAGGACTTTTTAACTTATGCAGAAAGACTAATAAGTAGAAGACAAGATTATGACTTAGATAAAGTTGAAATTTTTGAGTTACTTTATGGCGAACAAGTATCACCAGATCATGCTAGAAAATGTTTAACAAACCTTGAAAGAACTATTGAAGAAAGTAAAAAATATAATATTGGAAAACAAATACATAAAGATTTAAACGATGTAGATTTACAAACTAAGAAGAATACAATTGAATTAAACAAAGATGGCTCACAAACAAGTGAAAAGTTAATTGAAATGTCTAATGAAGAAGCAAAAGATGTAAACTTTCTTTTAAAGTCTCATGGATATGATATTAAGTGTTGGGAACTTGTTTCTGCTAGAAATAATATTTGGAATGTATACAGCAAACAAGATGGGGTACAAACATTATATTCGAGTAAAATAGTGGTAAAGCCTTTAAAAGAATATGTGTGGAATGCTGAAGATATTGAAAAATTATTTAATAGTTTAAATTTATATTCTAATAAAAAAGATATAATACCGAAACAATATGAAGAAAATGGCAATATATTATTTGTACCCATTGCTGATTTACATTATGGTTTAAATTCAGATATTCTGTCAACTGGTAATGAGTATAATATACAAATTGCAGAAGAATTGTACTATCAGGTATTATCTGATGTAGTAACAAGAATAGAAGGTAAAAGATTTGAAAAGGTTGTTTTTGTAGTAGGGAATGATTTTATTAATTCTGACAATTTAAGTAATACCACAACGAAGGGTACGCCACAAGATACAGGAATATCATGGTTTGCCTTAGTAGAGAATGCTACTAAGTTAATTGTAAACGGAATTGATATACTTAAAAGTATTGCCCCTGTAGACGTACAATTTGTTCCTTCAAATCATGATTTACATACTATGTTTGGTATTATGCAAACACTAAAGGCTCACTATAGAAATTGTAGCAATATTATTATTGATACATCTCCCCTACCAAGAAAATACTATAAATTTGGAACAAATCTTATAGCTTTATCACATAATATAAAGGTGAAAGATGCTCTTAAATTAATATCCACCGAAGGTAAGAGTGATTGGAGCAGTTGTAATCATGTTTATTGTATTTTAGCCCATTTACATGAAGCAATGGAATATGAAAAGCAGGGTTATGTTGAAATTAGAAGATTGCCTACTATTTCGGGTTGGTCAAGATGGACTAATAATAGTGGTTATGTCCAAACTGAAAAGAAAAATCAAGCTTTTATTATTAATAAAGATAAAGGTATGACGGATATATTAAACACTATTTTAGACTAAATAAAATAACTTTTTTATCGGGTAAAACTATAAAATAAAACGAAGGGTTAAATACGGTGCATTATGGATTTAATAATGCAATCTTCAAATAGATTCATTGATGAAATGAAGTTAAATGCCTATCTTAAAGAGCGTACTATTTATTTAAATGATGATGAAATTAATGAAGAAACGGAATTTATAATAAATAGAATGTTTGAAAAGATAGTTGCTAATGATGAAAAAGAAGGTATATTACC
>DUUN01000837.1 GCA_012841535.1 Gallicola sp.
CAGTAAGTTAAGTAGTAAAACTTATAAATAACAAGAAGGAGAAGTATTAGAAAGGAAAATTAACTCCTATGCAAAAGGGCCTTATGCCGGTGCAATAGGAGCAGCTTTAATAGCTGAAGACAAATATAAAAAAGAGGTCGAGTATGATAGATATTAGAAAAGATTTACCGGAAATTTTTGACGATTTTGCTGAAAATAGAAAAAATTCATTCTTAAAAGTAAGGGAAGTAAAGGAAAATGGTAATCCATTAATTGGGGTTTTCTGTACATTTTTCCCTCAAGAATTAGCAATTGCAATTGATGGAACAGCAGTTTCACTGTGCTCAACATCTGATGAAACAATAGCAGATGCTGAAAAGGACCTACCTAGAAATTTATGTCCCTTAATAAAATCTAGCTATGGATTTGCCATAACAGATAAATGTCCATTTTTTTATTTTTCCGATTTAGTAGTTGGTGAAACAACCTGTGATGGAAAAAAGAAGATGTATGAATATTTAGCTGAGACAAAACCAGTACATGTTATGGAACTTCCTAATAAACAAAGTAAAGAAGGTTTAATACTTTGGGAAAAAGAAATACATAAAATGATAGAGGTTTTAGAAAAACACTTTGGAAGAAAAATCACAAGGGAAAAATTAGAAGAAGCAATAAAAATTAAAAATGCTGAAAGAACAGCAGTAAAAGATTTTTATGAAATTATGAAAAATGATGAAGTTCCTGTTAGTGGCTTAGAATTATGGCATGTATTAAATGGAATAACCTTTGAATTTAATAAAAAAGCAGTACCAGAACAATTAAAAGAATTAAAGGAAAAAATATTTTCAGAAAATGAAAAAATAGTTGGAAAACCAAGAATTTTAATAACTGGATGTCCAATAGGAGGAGCAACTGAAAAAGTAATAGAAGCAGTTGAAAATCATGGTGGTGTTGTTGTTGCCTATGAGAATTGTGGTGGAGCAAAAGCAATAGACAGAAATGTAGAAGAAGACACAGATAATCCTATTAGAGCAATAGCTGAAAAATATATAGAAATTGGCTGTGCATGTATGTCACCTAATCCAAATAGAATAGACTTGTTAAATAGAATAGTTGACGAATATAAGGTTGATGGAGTAATAGATATGCATTTACAAGCCTGCCAACCCTTCCAAGTAGAATCCTTAAAAATAAAAAGATTTTCAAATAATGAAAAGAATATACCATATATAAGTCTAGAAACAGATTATTCCCAATCAGATATTGGGCAAATAAATACAAGGGTAGCTGCATTTATAGAAATGCTTTAAAAAATAATAATCAAAAGCATCCAAAGTAACATTATTAATTAAGGATGCTTTTTTATACAAATATTTAATTAATGAAATAACATAGAGATTTATAAAAATTATTATTTATTTCATATTATAAAAATAAGAAGGATTATTTTAGTGGTGAAGTAGATTCCCTTACAATAAGTTCTGTTTCAAAAATAATTGTTTTTTGCTCAAGTACTTTATTTTCTATCATTTCGAATAATAATTCTGAGGATTGAA
>DUUN01000788.1 GCA_012841535.1 Gallicola sp.
AGGATTTATCTTTTTCATTGATAGAAGTATTATAAAAGATGTCTTTAAATTCACCCCTAGATAAAAAAGTTTCTATATCTGTAGTATCAATATTACTATCTCTAAAATGGTTAAGTAAAGGTCCTAATTCATAACTATTCTTTTTAAATAGAGATAGGAAAACATGAAGTTTTTCACTTATCGTATATTTAATGTCTGTTGCTTTATTATACAAAATATATTCATCCGATAATGATTTTCTTAGTATATAGTTTCTTGATAAGTGTATTTCTTTTTTCATAAATATAAGTTTTAAAGGAAGGCTACTATTTAAGGTAGCCTTCCTAATTGTGTTTGTTGAAAACTATTATGGCTCATCTGGCCTCTTCGGTAGTTCTATCTTGATGCAACAAACATACTTTGCTCCATCACCTTCTTTGGAATCTTCAGTCTCGGAATTCAAAATATTTGCTGTCCCACCTTTTAAAGCATCAAGCTCAAATTCATTTAGCATAAGAGAAAGTTAATAATTAAGGGTACTTAAGTTTTGCGAGATTAACCCTTCTTTCTGTGTTTGCTCGTTTTGCTTGCAAGCTATCTTAATTAACCTTTCTCTCGCATTGGCCACTGCAAAATACTTGGTTCATTAATTCAATTTTCACGAATGTAAATTTATATCTCTGGATATCTTTTTGCAATACCCAAATGGGTATTTCTACTTTTTCGTTAAAATAATTACCCATTTGGGTATGTAAATGGACCTTATTATGCTCTTTTCTGCTCATAAAATGCAGTCCTGTGGTGTATATTTTTGTTGATAAACGCAATAATGCTCTTTCGTGTGGCATATATTGGGATGGTAACAGACCCGAGATACTCTATGCCATCAGTCAGTGCAATAGCTTTTAACCCTAAAAGATTCACAGTTTTAAAAAGCTTGCTATCACACTCAGCTAACATAATTCCTTTATCATATTTACAAATAGGAATTAGAGCATACATCATAAGAACTTTGAAAAGCATTAATCCACTTCTTCCAATTTCAGAGCCTACTGCAAATCGTCCGATATGCCAAATATGATTCACATTGTCCTCAGGAGATATTTGTTCGAAGTTTGAAAGTCCGAACATTCTTGTAATTGGTAACTCATCTTTACCGTTCCATTTCATTACTCGTATTACTCCAACAATTCGATTTTTAGTATCTTTGGCTGCAAAAATTTTAGAGTGTTTGAAGAATCTTAATTCTTCATTATAAACTTGGAAAATTTCATTCATATAACCCTCATTATCTATTTCCTGCTTTTTATGGTGCCTATAATTCTCCGATACCACAAATTCTGCTAAATCAAATAATCGAGTTTTTGACAATTGCCAGATAGAATAATTCCCGTGATATGCAATAAATCTATCCATATTTCTTTTAATATGTTAAAAGTTAATTTAATAAGACAAAAATAGCTGACTATTCATAACATAACAATACCCAAATGGGTATATTTTGTTTTGAGTATATTTCAGGTTTTTAGTATATTTGAGATCATTTTAATTAAATATTACTGTTATGCTAGATGTTAAAGATTTTTTCATAAAAGAAAATATCATTGAAAATGTACATATTGATGCCTATGCCAATATTAGTAGTATTATTGAAGATATTGATGCTTTTGCTCGTACTACGTATAGGAGTGTGTATATAATTGATTACCATAAACAGAGCTTCCTTTATGTGTCCGATAATCCAATGTTCCTTTGTGGAATGACTGCAGATGAGGTAAAAGAATTAGGTTATAATTTCTACATTAACCATGTTCCACCCGAAGATTTAAGCCTATTGCTTGAAGTTAATAGTGCTGGTTTTGGATTTTATGATAAAATTCCTGATATCGAAAAAAGAAATTTCACAATCTCGTATGATTTCCACATAATCAATAAAGATTCAAAGAAAAAACAATTAGTTAACCATCAAATTACTCCATTGAGATTGACCGATAGTGGGAAGGTGTGGCTGGGGCTTTGTGTTGTCTCTTTATCTTCAGGTAGTAATTCAGGAAATATTGTGGTGTCTAAAGACAAATCAAAAGAACATTGGATTTTTAATATGCAAAGCAAAAAATGGAGAGAAATGCCACGTCCTGAATTGAGAGATATAGAAAGAGATGTCCTAAAATTGTCGGCTATGGGTTATACAATGAATGACATTGCAAACGAAATAAACAGGTCATTTGATACGGTTAAATCATATAGGAAAACCCTTTATGAAAAACTAAACGTTCAGAATATTGCTGAAGCAATAAGTTATGCCAAAAACCATCGCCTGATATAGTACTATCACTATCTATAATAAACATGTCAAAAAGATTGTAATGTTCTATTTGATTGAGAAAAACATTGTTAATAGAGGATGGTAATATAAAGGAGTTAAGTTTAAAATAGAGTTTTTCAATGCATCAATCATGCTATCTCAGATAAGACCTTTATTTAAGAAATTGTTTCGTTAAGCTTAATAGTATCTACATTTCTCAATTATGCAAAAATGCATTATGCAAATATGCATAATATTAGATCTTGTATTATTACCCTTTTATCTCACCCACTTGGGGATAAGAAGTTTTTGCTGTATTTTTGTGTTTTAGTATTAATTGAAAGTTTATGATGACCTCCAAAGAGATTAGACAGTCGTTTAAAGATTTTTTC
>DUUN01000513.1 GCA_012841535.1 Gallicola sp.
ACTAATAGGACAGATCATTAGTTCATTCTTAGCTTATATCCCCAATAGCTATTTTTCAATTAAACTGATTGACTACTCTGTAGCAGAACAGTTACACGACTTTATCCCTACACTTCTATTAGCTGTTACAATGGGAGTTTTTATGTATGCCACGGGCTTGGTTTTACCACTTGGAGAATTTGGATATGTTCTGGTGATTGGATTGGCTGGAGCTACTTTCTACGTGTTAACAAACTATTTGTTAAAAACGCCAGCACAGTTGTTAATGTTGCAGATAGTAAAGGAACAATATTTAAAAAAGAGGTATTTAAATGGGAGTCTAAACCATGGATAAAACACAGGAACCATTGGTTAGCATTTGTTGTATCACATATAATCATGAAAAATATATAAGAGATGCCATTGAAGGTTTTCTCATGCAGGAAACTGAGTTTCCCTTTGAGATAATTATTCACGATGACGCATCAACAGACATGACAGCAGCTATTATAAGAGAATATGAAAAAAAATATCCTGAGTTAATAAAACCAATTTATCAGACGGAAAATCAATATTCAAAAAGAAGGAATGCACCATTATCAGCCTCTTTTAAAAAAGCAAAAGGCAAATACATCGCACTTTGTGAAGGGGATGACTATTGGACGGATCCATTGAAATTACAGAAGCAGATTACGGAAATGGAAAAAAATCCTGAATGCTACATAAGCTTTCATCCTGCAACCGTAAAATGGGATGATGAGAGTAGAGCAGATCAAGTACTTAGTTTACATTCTGAAAAAAACAAAATCTTTACAATAGAAGAAGTAATTTTAGGAAGTGGGGAGTTTATTCCTACAAACTCCATTGTAATAAACAAATTGGCTATATCTAGAATTACTTCCTTTTTTGATTTAGCCAAAGAAGCGCCGATTGGAGATTACTACATACAGATTTTAGGTGCAGAAAATGGCGGTGCATTATATTTAAGTGATATAATGAGTGTTTATAGGAGGGGAGTTTCAGGTTCTTGGTCTGAAAGATTTCAAAAATCTTGCAAAGATAATAATTCAGGAATGAATTCATTGATAGCTGCTAATAATAAAATGGATGCGTTTACGAATCATAAATATTCTAAACAGTTTACTATAGAAAATAAGCGCTTCGTTTTGATGAGATTAAAATCTACAGATATTGATGTAAGGATAAGGAAGAGTTTTTTAGAAAATCATAATGAGTATATAAGCTTTAAAGAGAAAATATTGTGGTATACAATATTAAAAAATCCAAAAATAATAAAAATTCTGAAAGGAATAAGAAACTTATTTTTCAGAAGTACGATTTCATAGTCTAATGATTCCTGATTTTATTAATTTTTAAAAATAAAATTCTTTCTGCTAATTACCTGAACAAGTTGCAGTAATCTTGAGAAATAAGCATTTTGACCGTGTGCAAAAGTTTAGTAAAAAAATTATCAAATTATATCATCACTAGGAATGAAAAGTAATGACTTCAAAACTAAAGCTGGAAAATGGTATACTGAAACTATTACTGTCTATCAGTTATCTCTTAATTATACTAGCTTCTATAATTTTATATAAAACGTCCCCTGCAAATGGATACGAACTAGATATTTATTCAACTATTCCAAATTCATTTTTTATATCTATATATCTGAGTATGCTTATATCCATTTTTATAGGTGCATATATTTCATTTAATTTTAAAAGAAATATGCAACTGATATATTGCTTAACAATTTTGAATATTATACTAAATAATTATTTATTTCAGAATATAAAGTTCCTTCGAGGATATGCATTTTTTGATCGTGGAGATATGATTAATCACATATTTGAGATACTCAAAATATCAAGTACAAACCATCTGGATAGTAAAAACTTCTATCCAGCTACTCATATACTTGGAAGTTCCTTATATGAAGTATGTGGATTGGAGATTACAAAAATTGATAGTTATATAAGTATACCATTTTCTATATTATACATTTTATCGATGTATATCCTTGCTAAAAAAATAAGTTCCGACAATAAATTCAGCCTTTTGGTAAGTCTAGCATCTGCAATCCCGGTAACTGGCTCGTATGGTATAGGATTTTATCCAGCGAACATATCTACTCTATTATTACCCCTAACACTGTACATCATATACTTGTTTAGTAACATTAAAAACAAAATTAGTTCAAAAATATGTGCTGTTACTATAATTCTATTGTACCCACTCATTCATCCGTTAACAAGTGTTATTTTGATTGGAATTCTATTGTTACTTTATGCCATAGAAAGCATTTATGGCACTAATATGATACTATCTTTAACAAAGAAGCATTATACACATATAAAAAGAATAAATGTTGAAATAATCTTCATTTTATTTATCACGTTCATTTCATGGTTTTCAATGTTTTCTGTATGGGCTCTCAAAATCAGGGAGATATACAATATAATATTTACTGATACGGTTTCCCCATTATCTGACACTTTGGAATTGGCAAATAAAGTACAGTTTAGTATTTTCGACATATTTGAACTGATGGTTAAGATGCAAGGCGGAGCGCTAATCTACGCAAGCATAGCAATTATATTAGCATTCGTTTACTTAAAACAAAACAATACTCAAGAAGAGTATTTAGAGATAAGAGAAAATATTTTTGCAATTTTTGCTTTTTTACTATTAATTGTTGTTTTCCAACTAATTGTCATCTTATTCCCAACCGGGATAGACACATTTCGCCCATTACGTTATACAGTAATATTTACAACAATACTATTGGGACTAGCCGTCTTCATTAAAAACAACACTTCTAAAAAGGAAACTTCTATTAAAGTTGTAGCATTCACCTCAATATTTGGAATTTTAATTGGATTATCAATTATGAGCTATCCTTCACCGTATCAGTTTACCCCAAATCCACAGATTACATATCAAGATATAGCAGGAACAAAATGGATAGAAGAAAATAAAAATCAAAATTCCGAAATAATTGGAATATGGCCATATTCTACTTACGTAAATGTACTGGCGATATTAGAGAAAGAAATAAAATCGATGAACAAGTTGTACATTTCCAGAACAAGTGACCACTTTGGTTATGATACAAACAATTCTATCGCAAAAACTTATAACTCAGATACATATTTGCCAATATTTGAGTACGACCGAGATACACAATTAGTTTTGTGGTATGAAGCCGAACATTTTTACAAAGAAGATTTTCAAAAATTAAGTCGAGATTCATCAGTTGACCTGATATACGAAAATGGTGAGACAGAGGTATGGAAAGTATAAAAAGGTGTAGAAATGAATATAGCAATTTCATGTTTAACTCTTCAACTTGATAATATCGGAGGACTACAATATAGACTAAAAAACCTTATAGAAGGATTTTGTGAACGTGGGCATACTGTCAAAATAGTTCAGAGCCCATTCGCATATAAAGGATCTAGATTATTTTATGAAAAAGTTGAAGAATATAAAGTAGAACCAATTATTATACCACATAATATAAATAAAAAGATTAAACCTATGGATTTATTGAGGATGTACAATTATAAAGTATTTGACATTTTAGATAAATACCATATTGATATTTTAGATACTTACGATCCATATATAAGAATCCCTAAGAAGCATATTCCAATGATTTACAGTACAAACTATTTTTTACCATATATATATAATCAAATATATTATGGAGGTTTTAAAAATAGTTTTTTCCACATATTAAAAGTAATTTGCGAACAGGTGACAATAATTAACTCAGATTCAATTATTGTTGAAAACAAAAACCAGAAAAATTGGCTAAATAAGTGGATGAACATCTCAAATACAAAAATTAATGTGATATTACCTGGTTACGACGAAAATATGGTGCATGCAGTAAATAAATCTGGATTCAATAGTAATGTCAATGAGGAAACGAGGATCATATTTGTTGGAAGAATAACCTATTTAAAGGGTGTTTTTGAACTACTAGATGCTTTTAACAATGTAAATAAATCATCAAAAAATCATAAACTATTCTATGTAGGAGATGGGCCTGACAAAAAAAAATTAGAGACTATAGCCAAAAAACGAGGCATATCAGAAAATGTTAAATTTATTGGAGAAAGATCTCAAGTAGAAACAATAAAAATAATTAATCAATCAGATATTGTTGTCTTACCTTCATATAATGAAGGAGTACCATTATCAATAATAGAATCAATGGCTTTAAAAAAACCTATTATTGCCTCTGATGTAGGAGGGATATCTGCACATTTAATTGAAGATCTTGTTAATGGAATCTTAATAAAACCTAAAAATGTGAAACAACTCGAAAAAGCGTTAAGACTAGTTTGTACAGATCCAGAAGTAAGAATAAAATTTGGATTAAATTCGTGGAAAAAAGCCAAAAATTTAACAAATATGAAGATGGTTAATGATACGTTACAAGTCTACGAGGCAGTGTACAGAAAGTCTTATAAAATATGATTGATTTCGTATCATTATCTTTTATCACAAAAATGATACAACGGACAGCGTGATAATTTTTAGATAGAATTACGAATTTTAAAAATTTATCTACCAAAAACTTAATATTATTAGACCAATTGTATCCTCTTCAAATTCTATGGGTAAAAGTAAATTTCATGTATTTGCTGAAATTTTAATAATTTAGCCAAGTCTGAAAAACAACCTCAAGAGGCGCATTCAACTTTATAACTGTATGATAAAATTGTTGCACATTTTTCGAGTTGGAAAATTCTCCATAGAATTTGAAGAGGATACGACCAATTCATACACAGACAAAAACTTGACTTCGAATTTGCAGAAAATTAGGCATACTGCCTAAAAAATAGAAAAAACTTAATATAAAAAAATTATTTACTTTTGACATATTTAATTGTATTTATAATACCTTCAACTGCGATATCTAATGAACATTTTTCTTTTAAAATTTGCAAAGATTTTTCACCCATTAATATAATATTATTGAGCAGGAATGATTTTCTTATGGCAGAAGTTAACTGCTCAACGTCTTTTGTATTGATGATATATCCATTCTCTCCATCAATGATAACATCACGCGAGCTTGCCACTCCTGTAGTGGAGACGATGGGGAGAGAGCAGGCCATGGCTTCAGGGATAACTAGCGGATGGATGTCCCATAAAGAAGGAAGCACAAAAAGATTGGAAATTGAGTAATATTTTATTTTCACCTCTTCACTCACAAAACCTGTGAAATATACATCTTTTACTCCTGAATCTTTGCATAATGCTTGTAAATTTTCCTTTTCGGGACCGTCTCCTATAAGGATTAAACCGAGATTATCCATTTCGGCTTTTACTTCTATAAAGGATTTGAGAAGATAATCAACACATTTACGTTTTATGAACCTGCCAACAAAGATAATATTTTTAGTAGTTGTTACCGATAATTCTTCATGTATTAAAGAGGAATTTTCTTTGTACTTCTTGATTTTACAAATATATTTTTGTTCATCGTTTGTATTTGGAGAGATGAATATCTTATTTGAGGATGAACCCATTTTTATATGGTATTCCTTTGATTGTGTGCTAGGAACCACTAATGCGTCAGAGTTTTTTATGAAAAATGTTATCAGAGGATTATAGAATGTATGATGTTTAAACAAATATACACCAGATAATTCGGACCATAAAATAATGGGGATGTGGTTAATTTTGCAACTAAGATATGATAATTGAGTGGTCACATCCGTGAATCCACAAATAATTACTGCATCATAATTGTTATTGCGAATTTCATTAAAAATACTAGGATTTATTGAACAAGGTAACTTTATTATTGGGAAGTTAAATGTATATCCGGGCAAGATTTTGTATTTATATTCTGCATTATATTTTAGGCTCCAGTTTCTATCGTTATATCTTTCAAGACAATAGAATACATTCAATTCATCAATGTATTTATGCTTAGATAATCTTTCAAATAATTCAAGCCGATAAGGTGTAACAATATTGTGAATTATAGCAATTTTTACCATTTAATTGACCCTCTTTGATGCATCATATACCAAAATAGCAGTCTCATCATCTCTTATTTTAGATAAATGATCCTTGCTATCTATGATATACAAATCAAGTGGAAACCTATCAAACAATGCCCTTGTTCTTTCAGAAAATCCAAATAAACATGCCTTTAGTCCGTTTAAAAGACCTGTTTTTCTTATAATTCTAACGTCTAAATCCGAACTTTCAGTTAATTCTTTTCTAGACAAACTTCCATATACTGCAACTAACTGGATGCTTTTTTCTCTTTCAGCTCTATATTTCAATTCATTTATATATTTACAAAATTCATTTTGTTTTTTCGGTTTAATTCCAAGGTATCGTCCCAAAACAAAAAGCTGGCCATTAAAAATCCAATTAACGGTATGTGCAACTAAAAAAGAAAGTGTCAATCCAATGTATACACTTGGAATAAAGTTAGTAAAAACTGCATATAATATTAGTGTCATTAAGCCGTCCAATAACAACCGAAATGAACGTTCAGTTTTATCAGCAT
>DUUN01000711.1 GCA_012841535.1 Gallicola sp.
AAATAATCCCAATGTTTAAAAACTCCGCCATTTTTATTATAAATTGGTGCCCATAAAAATCTTCCTTCTCTTTGGGCATCATAATATTTACCTAAATTAACAAACCAAAATCTCATTTATTTACCTCCATAACATACCTAGCAAGTGGAATATCTGCCGGTGCCAAATCGTAATTTAATAATTCTTCTTTTTTTACCCATTTATATTCGGAATGATCATGTAATTTAAAATCTCCATCTACATAATCACAACTATATAAGCGTAAATCTACTGTTTTAGTTGGATATTCACATATATTGTTGACTACAAATTTTTTTGCTTTTATTTTTAATTCAAATTCCTCTAAAATTTCTCTTTCTATTGCATGAAACTCATCCTCATTTAATTCAACTTTTCCACCTGGAAACTCCCATGTTCCTAACACATTAGGATCTCCTGTTGAACGTTTTGCAATTAGTATTTTGTTTTCTTTTTCTATTAAAGCTGCTACAACATTTGTAATCATAGATATCACCTACATTTATTATATCAAAGAAAAAGCTCATTCAATGAGCTTATTATTAAACTAATAAATAATTCATCCTTCTATACTCAATTGCATCAATATCAGGATGATTTTTTTCATCACTTGGTAGTGAAATTATTTTATTATTAATTCTTTGTAAAATTCCAGTTTTATCCTTCACTCTATTACTTTCTGTTACAACAACTTTCAAATCACCATCTTCTGTGTATTCAAATGCAAATAGCTTTTTATCGAACATTCTATGCATTTCAACTGATAATGATATTCCATTATTAACCGAAAAAGACCCTGAATCGCTATATGGAATAATATGGGCAGCTTCCAACAAATAAGTTGTTGAATTATAATTAGTGATTTCTATCGATTCGCCTGTTATAGCACACTGATATCCATATGCCTTTAAAACCTCTTCTCTAAATCTTCTTTGTTCTTCTGCTGATCTTCCTGTCACTCGTACATCATCATATGATAATTCAGTTTGAATGTAAATTTCATTTAAATTCATTACAATTTCTTTGATATATTCTCTATCATAAATGACTTGCCCAACAGAATTAATAATACCCGCAGTCTCTAAGCCATTAAGAACGTAAGAAATTGGTCTTTTAAGTTCAATTTTCACATCTTCATTTAAATTATTAAATGCATCTAAGTCCATTTGTTTATTAATTATATCTGATTTAGTTTGCGCTAATAAAAGGCATAACATATCATTATCTATTTGTGAAATGTTATAATATTCAATCATTTTTATTAATGATAAATATGGCCTAATACAGTCTGCTGTATCATAGTAAGAAATTAATAATTTGATTAATTCTCTATTTATTGAAAGTTTATCTTCTTCGTCGATAGACGACCACAAATTTGTAGGTTTTATAGATTCTAAACGATTTTCTTCATCAGAATTATATGCAAATAAGTTTTCTTTTTTCATAATTATATCATTAATTTTTCTGCCTTCTTCTGAAAGAGTAAAACTAAAATCACTTGGTTTATCATAATCTATTAATCCTATTTTTTTCATATCAGGATATTTTGATTTATAATTAACTGATTTAATTTCAAAATATTTTTCTGCACCAACTTTAGTTAGCATTGGTAATTCTAGACAAACCAAATTACAAAAATTGTTTTTAAAATGTTTAAATGAATCAAAAAACAAAGTTGTATTTTTCTTTTTAACTCTTCTACCCATAACTATTTATCCTTTCTCAATACTATTATACTTTCTCTTAAATAAATTCTATTTTCATCACTAATTATTTTCATTTGTTGTGATGATGTTGAAAGTTTTCTTGAAACAATCATATCAATTGAAGTAAATCCTATTTTTTTAGCTTCTTCTATTAATATTTCATCTGTTATGATAGGAATCCCCCCATAAAAAGAATTTCCTACAACAATAAACATATATCCTTTTTTGTTTAAAAAATTATACATTTTTTCCATAACCATTTTCATATCATAAAAATAATTATTAACCATAGCAATTGTAGCATTATCAACATCATTCTTCTCCATTTGTGTTGTAGCATTTTTAAGTATTTCATTATCAATTATATCCTCTTTTTTGATATTTGCATTTTTATTACTTCTTAATGCACTTTTTTTAAATTTTTTCCATTGTTCATAAGAATCAATCAATCCAGAAGTCCATAATTCCATTTTATATACTTCAAAATAATCAAACATATTTGCATATGGTGGAGATGTTACAACTAAATCAATATCTTTAATTTTTTTATCTGTCATAACTGCTGATTCATTATAAAAGTTTATCTCTTTATCATTATTTTTGTCATATTGTTTTTTTAACTTTAATGATAAATGTAATAATTCTG
>DUUN01000409.1 GCA_012841535.1 Gallicola sp.
ATCCATTTAGTAATTTAATATTACAATTTAACTTGCTCTTTTTTGTTGAATAGCTTGCCAATTCACCAATTTCTTTTATGCCATTATCTGTAAATAATAATGTATCACCAGTTACACATTTACTTGTACCACGTGTTGCAGTTATAAAAACTTTTCTAAATCTAAACATTATCCGCAAATATATTCTTTGATAGAAATATAATTTTATTTTTGCATCATCTGGTTGAATAAAGTCAATGAATCGATCGGGGTAGAATCTGAAGTAACTACATAATTCTCTCCATTTAGGTTTTAATTTTTCAAAACTTTTTATTTTATCTTTATTTACTTTTCTAACCTCAAAATTATCTGGATTTGTGTTGTAATTACTATCTTTTCTTGCCCTGTCTTTTTTACTAAAATTATTGTAACTACTCATACTCAATTACTTCCAAATCTTCTAATTCTATAGAAGACTGTGCTTGATCATCAATTTCATCATCTTCAATTATAGGTGTGTTGACAGGGATTTGAGATAGTTTTTCGGACTTATTAAATTTTAACATAAAGTTCAATATAAACATTATAGACTTGTCAACTATATCTTGTTTTGCACCATTTATTTTTCTGTAATACTCCCACGGCGGGATAAAATCATCTCTTTCAACTTCAGTAAAAATATCACAAAATCTCCTAATACCACCAGCTTTATCAGCCTCACTCATATCGCTAGTTCTTAATTTGGCATCAGACATATATTTAGAGTATAAATCGCCTAAAGATTTCGCAGTTTTTGAATCCCCACTCTCTATTGCTTTATCTATCTGGAGAGAAAGTCTTGCTATTTTTTTTATGTAATCTTTATCTTGAGGTGTTTCTGGTTTATTTATATCAACCATAGAACGATAAAAACTCTCTAACCTTATATACTCATCTGGTTGCCAGTTTTGACCCCAAGAAGTTATTAACGTTTCATCAACAATTATATTACCATCTACTAAGCTATTGTTTTTATTAGAATTATCTATAAAACAAGAATCTTTCCAAGTAAGTTTTCTGTTTTGTGAAAGACCTAAATTTTTAAAATATATTCCTATTGGCTTTGTAGAATTTTCTTCAACAGATATTTTCCATAAATCTTCAATAAAGGGTCTGTCTATTAATTTTAATGTTTCTTGTAATTTTTCTATAGATATATTCCCTTTGTTATCGAGACACATATTTTGAATACAATCTTTGCAATATGGCAATTTACCAGTACCATGCAATGGATTATAACTAGAATAAAAATCAGTATCTTTTTTTGTCTTAGTACAACCACAACATGTTAAATCTCTTTTTTGTCGTGGCTTTGCATATGTATTTTTTTTTGTTTTTGGCACAAAGCCACCTCCTTTTATTCATTGAATCTCTCCCACTTACAGAAGTGGGAGATTCTCGCTTCATAGACCTCGCAACCTACTATCTCCACGAGCCTCACATCGGGTAATTCCTACCCTAGTTTATATTTATACTACGATTTCTAATTCTCTTAATCCTTGATTAAGTATGTTAATAGCAGCATTTACATCTCTATCATGATGAGTATTACATTG
>DUUN01000836.1 GCA_012841535.1 Gallicola sp.
ATAATAATATGAACTTCTGGATAATTTGTTGATATATATTCAACCGTTTCGTCGCTAGAAGAATTATCAATAATAACTGGGTGTATTGGAATTGTAGATTCGCGTAAACTACCTAAACATTTATCAAGCCATTTCATTGCATTATATGTCACTATAATGCAATAGACATTTAATTTCTCCATTTAATTGAATTTATATTTTGTAGATATTTTGCTATTAATATTGTAATTATTATACATACAGAACTCTCCATTCTCCATAAACTATAGTAAAACACGCCATGTAGTGGTATTTGATAAATAATTCCAACAATTAATAGACTAGACAATGTGAACTCTGTTTTTTTCATTATCTTTTTTGCAATCAAAAAATATAGGATTGAGTATATTAACACACCAAACAACCCTAAATCTACGAAAATATCTCCTATGAATGTATAAAAGATTCCGATATTCATTCCGCTTTTTTGTTCAATTAAAAATCTATATTCACTCAAATCAAAGCGTCCAAATAAAATACTATTAGTTAGTGGGAAAATTCTGGAGGTTGAATAAGTGTGAAAATTAAGATTTTCTATAAAATAGCAAAAATTAAGATACGACTGTCCTGTATATGATAAAAGAAAACTACCAGTATCGCCCGCATGCCCATGTTCAGCTCTTCCTACTGTTATTATAATAAAATAAAAAGCTAAAAAGGACAATGAAACCAATGAAATTGTGTATATTATTCTTTTATTTTTCTTAGTCAAATATGACCAAAATAAAACGAGACAAAACAAGAAAAATAAAATCCAATACATTAAATTTGTTCTACCTCCAACCATAAGACCGAAATAGGCACCACTCAGAGATGAGATAAACATCATAACTTTAAGTATATGTTTTTTTTCTATAAAGACAAATGCATAAAAAAACAAAATTAAAATAGGATATGATAGTCTATGTAACCATCTTAATATTGAATGTCCTATATGCTCAAATGTATTGTAGTAACCAAATACAATTTCATCTTTATTCATTGCAACTCTAATATCCACTAAACCATAAGCAATTGCTTCTTGAATTTTAGATAATATCAGCACACATCCCAATAGTAATATTCCACTTAAAAAATATCCGATTAGGCTAAAATGAGAAATAAACAATTTACTAGTATTTGCTTTTATAGCTCGGTTGCTCTTAAAAAATGGTACGAAATAAAACAATAAAACAACGCAATATATTAAACTAGCAAATAATGATGTATACCTATAATTAGGGTTATTATCTGTATTTACTAAAAGAATTGAAAAAAACAAGGAAAAAGTGTATACAGCAATTAAATAAGAAGCAAGTTTATATTTCCTATACTTTGAAAATAATACTAATACTATAAAATAACAGAAAACTATATACACCATAAAATACTATTTTTTAATTGGTAGAAGATTTAACAAATATTCTTTATCTTTTTTATTTAATAATGTAGTCATAATAATGAGAAGCATCAAAATTCCACTGACACCCATTTTAATCAATAGTTCGGATAATGTATTTGTGTTTATGTAATTAAACAAATTATATAAAATAAAACACAAACTTCCTAGAAAGAGCCAAGTAGGAAATACAGAATTAA
>DUUN01000325.1 GCA_012841535.1 Gallicola sp.
ACTAATAGATGATTTAAATCATCGAATAATTCTTCGTTTGATGGTAGATTATCAATATTATATTCTTTATAGACAATTGTCCCGCTTTCATATCCTTTTGCTAATTGACTTAAACCATTACCTAGTTTTATTGGGCCAACTTTAAAATTTTGTAAGTTGATTTCCTCAGCAAAATAATCAGACGTTTTTCTAGCATATTCAAACTTTTTACGTTTGAACATATCATTAAAATGAGTAAATCCTTGATTTAATGTTAAGAATATTTTCTTATATTCTATTGAGTATAGATAAACAATATAAACTCCATATTTAGCTGATTCGGTGATTCTTCGATGAAAAATACCAAACCAAGGAACTTGTGAAAGATTTCCTTGTCCTACACTTCCATACACTTTATACATATTATCATTAATAAAGTTGCTAAGTGACGTAGGTATTTCATGATTAATAATTTTATAATACTTTTTTGTGCGATCAACTTTTCTATAAAATTTTGTTTCTTCAACAAAATTATAATAAAAATCATGTATTTGTTCTCTTAACATCGCATTAATCCTCCTAAATGTAAGTTTTTGTATATAATTCAATTATATCAGAAATGATTTCAAAGACATAATTTGTTTTGTGTTAGATTATTAATAAAAAACACTCCCTTAGGGAATGTTAATTGCATCACTGTTATTATCATTTCATATTGGCTTTATTTTTAATTGTGTTATTTATTAAATTTTCTATTATATTTATAAACTCATCATACGTGACTATACTATCTTTTTTTACTTAATAGATAAAATTCTGTTTTTTGCGATATTAAAATATTTTTCTGTTATTTCAATTCCGATAATTTTTCTGTTTAGCTTTTTGGCAACATAACATGTTGTACCACTACCCAGGAAAGGGTCTAAAACTAAATCACCTTTTTTAGATGTGGCTAGTATTATTCTTTCCAATAACTTTTCAGGCTTTTGAGTTGGATGATACCCAAAAGTCTTCTCATCCATCCCAACTGCCGGTAGAGTCCAAACATCTTTCATTTCTTCGTTGTTCACTGAATACATTTCATCATAGTTAAAGTAATGAGTACGCCCTTTTTTTGCCCATATAATGAACTCATATGAGAACTTGAATTTATTTTTATATATTAATGGTGGTGGATCGCTTTTATGCCATATAACGATATTAATAATTTTATATCCTAATTTTTTCATTTCTTTTTCAACAGAAAAAATATTATGACGTGTTCCACTAACCCAAATACTTCCAGTTGGTTTTAAAAGCCTATAACACTCTTTTAACCACTCATTATTAAATTCATCTATGGAACTATGGTTTTCTAATTTGTCCCAATCGCCTTTGTTAACTGAAACTATTTTACCACTTTTGATACTTAATCCATCATTTGATAAAAAATAAGGAGGATCTGCAAATATTAAGTTAACAGAATTAGAATTAAGTTCTTTCATTACTTTAACACAATCTCCTAAATATAACATGAAAAATCACCTCTCACTTAATAGTAGTGAAAGGCGATTAATTTTTCTTTTTTATCTTTTGGAATACGTTAGTTTACGAATTAGCTTTTGCATGTGTAAATCCTTTAATAAACTCATTTCCGTCTTCGTAGATAACAAAATTTTATGTAGTATAGGAGGAAATACAATTGAATAATTCTTATAAAATTCTACACTGAATCTAAGAGCTTGTGAATCGTAAATTTCGCCTGCGAAGCTAATTAACTTATGAAACTTAAAAGCGGTTCTTTTGTATTTTTTTATTTTTGAAGCAAAGACATTACTTGAACAAGAATTTAAATATACTAATGATATATTTTGAGTAGTATACTCGAAGAACGAAATAAAATCTTGTGGAGACAAAATTTCTGATTTCCAGTCATAACTCAATAACATTATTCCATCTGTTTGACTGTGACCCGCAAAATGAATAGCATTAATGCTAATACTTTTTATTGTTTCATTAAATATTTTTCTGTTTGTTGAAAATCTGACAATAGGGAAATATTTCGAAGAATCTTTCGATAAAATTTCATAAATTTTTTTAATTTCTTCGCCTGATGTAATCTCCGACAAATCCGCTGGTGAAGCCTCAAATAAAACGATTTTAGGTTTAGAATAGTTTCTTCGAAAATCACTGTGCATAGAATAAAAAACGTTCATAAGGCTATAACTTAAAATTTTAATTGTTCTATTTAGTTTTAATTCTCTTTTTCTTTCTTTTAATAATAAATCTCTAAGTTCTTTCACATAATAATTAAAAGACCTTAATAGATACATTTCTTCTATGAATATATTAATTTTAAGCACGTTAGATGCAAGCGAATTTAGCCTTAATAAACTCTTTTCATCTATGGATTTATCAAGTGTGTTAATATATTCAATATATTCAACTGACGCATAAATAAACTTTCTTTTCTGTTCGTTCTGTGTTATTTCTAAAAGTCTATTTGATATATCCTTTATCATATTACTTTATTCTATCTTTTAAAATTCCACTTTGCAGATCTTTTATATTATAAACATTTTCAATACTTTCATATGTTTCTTTTAGATTTGATTTAGCTGAAAGCCAT
>DUUN01000397.1 GCA_012841535.1 Gallicola sp.
AGTAAATGAGATTTTTTTACTATTTTTGTATTGCATGTGTCGGGTGAGTGTTATTTTTTATTTAACACCTTAAAGATAAATACTTTATCTGACACATGCAACTTTTATTTGAGACTTTTAGGGATTATACTGAAAAGTAGAATAATAATCTAAGGTAATAGTGACAAAAACAATTGATTACATTTTAATTATATCTTTTGTATATGCCATGGGGGAAAAATGGACTAACAGCTATGCGACATAGACAAAAAATATTTCCTTAGTTTTTAATATTATTGGCAGTTATGCAAGATGGAAAATATAATCATTACTTTTAATCAAATATGTTAAGAGTAAATATAAACTTTAAAGAGTATGAAAGGTTCAGTAATAAGAGTTTTACAAGTGTTCACAATCTTAAATCGTGGTGGTGCAGAATCTATGATAATGAATTATTATCGTAATATCGATAGGGATAAAGTGCAATTTGATTTTTTGGTGCATCGTCCTGAACGAGGTGCATTTGAAGATGAAATTGAAAGTATGGGAGGGAAAGTATACCGAATGCCACGAATTAATCCGCTTTTTCCTAATAAATACTATAAAGAACTGGATAAGTTTTTGAAGACTCATAATTATAAAGTTATTCACTCACATATTAATACATTTAGCTCTTTTCCATTAAGAATAGCTGAAAATAATAACATACCGTGTAGAATAGCACATGCACATATAGCATTAGAAGGACTGAATTTTAAAAATGTTTTCTCAAGTAAGAGGATGCTAGAGGAAGAAATAAAAAAAACAATAAAAGTATATTTAAAAACGTATGTTTCAGATTATGCAACTCATTTATTCTCTTGTGGATTAAAAGCAGGAAAATGGTTGTTTAATGAAAAAGAATTTACCCTAGTGGAAAATGCAATAGATACTTCATTGTATACGCCAAATAAGTCCAAAGCTTCTGAATTTAGAAAAAATATGAATTTAGATGACAAGTTATTGATTGGACACGTGGGAAGGTTTTCAAATCAAAAAAACCATTTTTTTATTTTAGCTGTTTTTAAACAAATAAGAGAACGTGAAGAAAATAGTTGTATGATTTTTGTTGGGGATGGTGAGTTACGAAATGAAATTGAAAAAGAAGCAAAGAGACTAAATGTTTTTGATGATGTTCTTTTTTTAGGAGTGCGCAGTGATGTTCCTGATCAACTTCAAATAATGGATGTGTTTTTATTTCCTTCATTTTACGAAGGACTCCCTGTTACTTTGATAGAAGCACAGACAGCTGGTTTAAAAATATTTGCATCAGACACTATAACGGATGAAGTAGCTTTTACAGATGATATCTCTTTTTTATCTTTAAACAAATCTGCTGAGTATTGGGCTGAAGAAATTTTAAAGTCAGTCCCATACAAGCGAAAAGATAATAGTGAAATTATAAAAAATAAAGGATATGATATCGTTGAAAGTGCAAAATGGCTTGAAAACTTTTATTTAAAACAATATGAAGGCTAAATAATATGAAACAAAAAATATTTAACAACACGCCTAAGTTTTTTCAGGAGCTATTAATCTCACTTTATAACTACAAAGCATATAAAGTAAGATACGGTGGTGAGTACAATTACTTCTTGAAGAAATTTAAGCAGAACAGAAACTTAACTCGCGAAGAGTTGGTAACTATCAATGAAAAACGATACAGAGAGTTTATATTAAAAGCTATTGATAATTCAGCTTATTATAAAGAGCTATATAAAGGTATAGAGAACCCTGAAGATATAAAGAATATCAGTAAACTACCAATTGTAAGTAAAGAAGATTTGCGTTCAAACATTGACAAGGTTGTAATAAAAACGAATGAAAAGTTAGGCAGCTCAAAAACAGGGGGAACAACTGGTAAATCTTTGCAGGTATATACTCGACGTGTAAATCAACAAGAGCGCTTTGCTATGTTAGATGATTTCCGCGGAAGATTTGGCTATGAATTAGGAAAGAAGACTGCATGGTTTTCGGGGAAAACTTTATTGACAAACCGTGATATAAAGAAAAACAGGTTTTGGAAAACAGATGTTTTCAATAAAGTAAGGTATTACTCTACGTTTCATATAAAAGATGAGTACTTGAAATACTATGTTGAAGACTTAATAAAATTCCAACCTGAATATCTATCGGGATTCCCTTCTACAATGTATGACATTGCAAAGTATGGATTAAAGCACAATTATGATTTTCCATCAAATAGTGTAAAAGCGATTTTTCCTACAGCGGAGTCTGTTACTCCTGATATGCGAAAAACGATTGAAACATTTTTCAAAACTAAAATGTATGATCAGTATGCATCTTCTGAAGGTGCTCCTTTCATATTTGAATGTAAAGCAGGGAATCTCCATTTAGAATTACAAAGCGGTGTTTTTGAAGTGTTGGATGAAAATGACAACCCCTCTATATCCGGAAGACTTGTAGTTACATCTTTCACTACAGAAGCTACTCCACTAATTAGGTATGATATTGGTGATTCAATAACACTTGAAGATGAATCGAAAGTATGCTCATGTGGCAACAACAACCCTATGGTTAAAGAAATATTGGGTAGAATTGATGATTATGTATACTCTCCCGAAAATGGAAAGATAAATTTAGGTAATGTTTCTAATACATTGAAAGATACAAAGGGGATTTTAAAATTTCAAGCCATACAAGACTCTTTAAATCAAATAGATTTATTAGTTATTGTCGATAAGAATATTTACTCTCCTGATATAGAAAGAAAGTTTATTAAAAACTGGAGGGAGCGTATTGGTGAGAATATGAAATTAGAGGTTAGATATGTAGATGATATCCCAAATGAAGCGAGTGGTAAGTTTAGGATTGTGAAGAATAATGTGAAGCATTTGGTGGAATGACACCGGCGGTAGGCGTAGGGCATCACCCTTGGTACCACGTCACCATACATGATACATCACTGATCGTTATCTTTTTGTACGGCAGTGTTAAATATATAATCAAACCATTGAGAAGCTGTCTGATAGAGGTGGAACTTCATCACCTGGAGGGGGAATTAAAAGAGAATAGAATTTATTCACATTTACATACATTTATTAAAAGGATTGTTTACCTTTGGGAATTGTGATAGAGGATGTAAAACCAAATAAGGGAAAACTATTAATTATAGTGGCACGAGTTAACTGAACAGAGTGGCACTATCAGACCGAAATACACAGGGACAGTTATTTCAATTTTTACAGGATTGTTTTTCTCGCTTTTATTAGGTATAAGCGATAAAATAAAAGAAGAGCAATGTAATTCAAATATCGATATTTCTAACTTCCAGAAGTATAAGAATAATATGAAACAAATCGCAAATATTATTCTGTACATTATTCTTCTGGGTGTGGAAATATTTATTTTATTATTCCTGAATTCAATTTTCGGTCATTATTTAAACGGTTGTGTCGAAATTGCAATAACGATTCTAATCTCATTTATACTAACTCGTTTTGTTATTTCTTTGCTATTTGTTACTCAAAGGTTTTATTATACGACTCGAGATGAGATAAGTAATATACTATGAAATATTTAGATTTTAATAATATATTGAGTGTAAGCATTCCTATTCTGGCAGCAATACTGGGTATCGCTTTTCCTATTATTGTACAAACCATTGGTTCTATAGATGAGAGGTATAATTCCACTCGTTTGGTAAAGAAATTTAAGAAGGAACCGATATATTTGTTCTTTCAACTAATTCTCATTTTTAATATTGTTGTAACAATATATAATATTACAGTTTTTTTACCATGGAAGGGAGAGTGGGGTGGTTTACTAAATAAAGTAATGGGTAGCTCTTCTGATATCATAGTGTTGTTTTCTACTATAACTCTTATTACGTTACTTTTTTTGCTTATTAAATTGATTATTCGTTATTACGACTATATTGAATTATTTAAATACGTCAGAAAGAAATTATATAAAAATAATAATATTAAAACAGATCTCATAAAAAATGAAGGTGATATATACGATTTTATTGAGTTGGCAAAATATATTGTTCGTAAAGACGCCAATGATGATTCGATAAGAGAATTTTATCAATTTTTGTATGATTACTCCGTTTGGGAAGTTACAAAAAAAGAATCTCTAGATGGAGATTTTGATGATTGGTTTTACGATGGAATTATATCATTAAATGATGTTATTTGTAAGGAAAATCTTAATCCCATATCAATCGTTAATGGAAATGATATTGTGAAATTACTTATTCCGAGCTTTAAACCTGAATATGTGATATCTGATAAAACCTATCTGATTCTTTGGCGTATACTACAGCATCAACTGTTTTATGATAGGACTGAATTGGTTTTTGAGTATTGGACGTGTGCGCATCAATTTATAAGTCTTACTCTAAAGCCTTTAAACAAAGAATATGATTATAATAGCGAAAAACCTACTGTTTTAAATATCGAAGAAGTAGAGAAAAGAGATGAGCAGATTGCTCGTTTTAAAGAATTTCATCTTGCATTATGTGCCATGATTCTCTACAATAAGAAATATGAATTGTTGAAAAAAATAACCAGTTTCTCTCAGTCCATGCCTTATAGTTTTTCATTGATTCCTTCTTCTTTTAAAGATATAGTATATTGGTTTGAGAAACTAAATTTAAAAACATTTAAGAGACCTTTCTATTTTCAACAATTTTATAGGTTTGCTGGAGAAAAAGGAGTTGATGCTGGGGATGTCTCTTTAGGTTGGATAAACCGATTTTTGACATTATTGCTATACAGACTAAATAGTAATGAGGTTCAGTATACGATTGGAGGGTTAAGGCAATGGGATGCCGTACTCTTGCCAGAGACGCTTAAAGATGTTACAGATTTGCTGTCTATTGTTGAACAGATGCGGTTTTTTGTTGATAAGTGGGAAAGTTCTGAAAATATAAAAATTATTGATTCATTGGGCTGGATGCCTGAGGGTAAAGATTTTAATCCTAAAGAGAAGATAAATCAATTAATTAATGATTTGGAAGATAAAATAATAGTACTGAGATTCAAAATGAAGCCAAGTGGTAATAAATTAGTGTTGTTTAATAATCGCTCGTTGGAAATTATTGTTCCTGCTGTGGAGGTTTATCAAGAAGTATTTAAAGAGTGTTCTTCTGTTCCAAGTGATTATGAGAAAGATATAATTAACGCCTCTAATTCAACACATTTTGATAAAGAAGCATTTTCGGATGACCAAACCATATCCTTTTTTGATTTTGACGAAGTTTTGGCGTACAGTGTTGTTTCTGAGTTTTTTCGCTTATGTTTTATGAGTGTTTATAAAAGAGCTCGGAGGTCTTTCTCTATAGATTATAACGAACTTTTTGATACTTTGGATAAATTGATTGGGAATAAGCAAAACGATTATGTGGTAATTGCATACGGGTTATACTTGGATTATTATCTTGATGGTCCTAATAAAATAGATGGTTTAATAAAAAAAGGGGCAAAGATTTCTGATTGTTATAATTACAATGGGATAGAGATATTTAATGTGTCTTCTGGTGGTCATTCTGAATCTGATCAGTATGTAGCAATTATAAAGAAGGAAGATCGTCCTTGTTTTATGGAAAATGATGCTCCAGATGAAACAAAAGATAAATACGGTTTTAAAGTCCCAATTGATCAGAAACTAAAGTTATACACATCTGTGTTATTTAATAACTTACCAGATGATGTTAATATAGATATTAATAAATATTGCTTAGCTACTATTTATTATTGTCCATTCTTATATTGGAAGAAAAACGCTGATGTTACAATATTGAAGTTATTATCCCGCTATATTGATAGTGGTAAGGGGCAAAAGGTATCAACGCTTCCGGAATTATAAAAAAATACATTTTAGTGGTTCTTATGAAACGAATTGTTTTTGTTGTAAATATAGATTGGTTTTTCTTGTCTCATAGACTGCCGCTCGCATTAGAGGCAATTAATAAGGGTTTTGATGTTTATCTTCTTACAGCTAA
>DUUN01000781.1 GCA_012841535.1 Gallicola sp.
AATAAAACTACGGTTTTATCGTATTAGAAAGGAAAAAATAATATGGCACATATAATAAATCAATTTAATGAGGTTGTTCCTATATCCAATGGTAGAGCATCCAACGACACATCGACATATAGAAATTTAACTACCTTTGAAGAAGAGTTATTGGAAGAGATAAAAAGACTGGAATTAGAAAATGAAGAATTAAGAAACAGAATAGAAGAATTAGAAAATGTAAAATAAAAATTTAATTTTATAGTAAAATGGGGGGATTTAATATAGTTATTCAGCCAGTGATAAAATGGAGTGGCAGCAAAAGGAGTCAAGCAAAAGAGATAATTAAGTTTTTTCCTAAAACAATTAAAACATACTATGAACCATTTGTGGGTGGAGGCTCGGCAATTAGAAGATTATTGTCAACTGATATAAATGTTGAGGAATACATATGTAGTGATTTAAATGGTGACTTAATAAATTTATGGAATTTAATTAAGGAAAACCCTACATTACTTGCAAATTCGTATGAAGTTATGTGGTACGAACTAAACAAAGATGATAATAAAGAAAGAAAAAAGCAATATTTTTACAAAGTAAGAGATAGATTCAACAAAGAAAAAAGTCCGACAGATTTTATGTTTATTATGAGAACGACTACTAATGGTATGCCCAGATATAATGCAAAAGGTGAGTTTAACAACTCTTTTCATGTTACTAGGAACGGCATTAAGCCAGATGCGCTAAGAAAAATAATACAGGATTGGTCGGAGATGCTTAATAAGTATAATGTATTATTTATACAGCAAGACTATAAACAAATAGAACCTAACTGTGGAGACTTTATGTATTTAGACCCTCCTTATGCAAACACAAAAGGCATGTATTATGGAGCATTAGATTATGAAGAATTTTGGGATTGGTTAAAAAAGCAAAAGTGTAGATATGCTTTAAGTTTTGATGGTATAAGTGGCGATGTGGACAATACTTACCAAGTTCCTAAAGATATTTATAGTCATCACGAATATCTGTTAAGTGGCAATAGTTCTTTTAAGAGAATAATAGGTAAATCAAATGACAGTGTTGTTTATGAAAGTTTATACATAAAATATTAAAATAAAAATTCGATTTGATGGAAAGTGAGGTTAATAGATATCAAATACATAAAAAGTCCAATAAATTATAGTGGGGGAAAGTACCGATTATTAAAGCAAATAATGCCACTGTTTCCTAGCAACATAGATACGTTTGTAGACTTATTTTGTGGAGCAGGTACAGTGGGGATTAATGCAAATGCCAACAAGATAATATTTAATGACTACATACACTATTTACCAGAGTTGTTTAACCTATGGAAAAACAAGTCACTGGAAGAGATTAACCAATACATAGATAAAACTATAGAAGAAAATAATTTGTCGCCAACAAGCAAAGATTCCTTTATAGAGTTTAGAAAAAAATATAACACAACTAAAAATATTGAAGATTTGTTTATACTTATATGCTATTCATTTAACTATCAAATGAGATTTAATAATAGCCATCAATACAACTCCAGCTTTGGGTATGAAGCTAGTACAATGAATGATAATATAAGAAACAATATTAATTTATTTGTAAATGCAATACATAATAAGGACGTTACATTTTTATCAAAAGATTTCAGAGAAGTTGATTTAAGTAGTTTAACCAAGAATGATTTTGTATATTGTGATCCGCCGTATTTAATAAGTGGTGCTGTATATCAAGATGGCAAGAGAGGATTTAAGGGTTGGAGTCCACAAGACGATATTGACTTATATGGTTTGCTAGATAACCTGAATAGTGAAGGAATAAGGTTTGCATTGTCAAATATGATTCATTCTAAGAATAGAAGCAACGACTATTTAATAGAATGGTCTAAAAAGTACAATGTGAATTATCTGAGGGCTAACTATAATTCTAATTATCAAAGAGATATGACAGGTAAAGATGTGGAAGTCTTAATTACTAACTATTAAAATAAAATTAAAATAAAATACTTCTTTTACACAAATACACATAGGAGGTAAAATGGCAAAAATAAAATTAGATAAATACTATACACCACCAGATTTAGCAGAATACATAGTTAATAAAACAAAAGAAATTATAGGAGATGAAAATATTACTGAATACATAGAACCAAGTGCAGGCGCAGGGGTATTTCTTGATTATTTAGATAAACCATATTTGGCTTATGATATAGAACCAGAAGATAATAGAATTATTGAACAAGATTGGTTGACTGTTGATTTAGAATATAAAAAAGGCAGATGTGTAATAGGGAATCCTCCATTTGGAAGAGGTAATAGTTTATCAATGGCGTTTTATAAGAAATCAGTACATT
>DUUN01000321.1 GCA_012841535.1 Gallicola sp.
GGATCAATGGAAATATAACCTCAAATCTCCAAAAAGATCTTTTTACCAGTAATCCAGAAGATGATATATAGCCATTTCTTCTTGCTGTATATACAGCAAATAAAATCATTGTGAACATCAGGAAACTATATACTACAATACTTTGAATCATATATTTGTAATAACAATTATGTATAACTTATCTTAGCAATTTATTATTTAATAATACCAAAATAGCAAAAGCATCCAATGATACATTTAACAAATTCACTTTGAATTTATTAGTTTTGATAGGACCTGTATCAATACTTCCATCTAATTTTTTTTTAACTTCCTTACGTAAAATAAAATAGTTTTTTATTGAAAAGGAATTATTGAAGTTATTGTATAGATTAGACACTACTCCATACTTTGCAAAATTCAATATACTTATAGCTTCTTGAGTTAATTTATTATGTTTTTCAATGTATTGATTTAAATAACTAATATTATTAGTCATATTCAACACTCTATCAAAAGTCCAGTTTCCTCTTGATGCACTTCCTTCTCTTTCATAAACATTGTAAAAATGGATGTCAGAAAAAGATATGTTTTCTCCATATATTGAACAGAGGGTATAAAAAATAGAATCCTCTCCATTTTTTAAATTTACGGGAAATTTAATTTTATTCTTTTTTAAAAACAGTTTACTATATATTACACCACAAACACTTCCTCTTCCATATATACTATGTATTATAAGATCGCTGCCTTTATGACTTTTATTGAGCAAATTATTACTAAATGGATATCTTTCGATAACAGCTTGCCCATTTCGATTTATAAATGAACGTGCAATAATATAATCTGAATCGATTTTATTTTTGTTTATTATATTCTTAATTGAATTAGGTTCGATCCAATCATCTGCATCAACAAATGTTAGCCAATCACCCGATGACTCTTCAATACCTTTATTTCTTGCTGCACTTACACCACTATTTTCTTGATGGAACACCCTTATTCTCCTATCATTTTTTACATATTCTTCACAAACTTCTCCAGAAGAATCTGTACTACCATCATTAATAAGTAATACTTCTAAATCTATATTATCTTGATTTAAGACGCTTTCTATACATCGGGGCAAATATTCAGCCACATTATAAATTGGAATAATTATGGATACTTTTTTCATTACTTCAAAGAACAGTTAAGATAGTTATAAGCTTCTTTTTTTAATTTATCTCTAATTTGATTTATTTTATTGTAATCAATATCTTTAAAAATAATGTTATCTAAATCCTCATCTTTCACAATAAGTCTTTCTTCTAATTCAAATAAAGAAAGAAGTGATTTAAATCTGGTCGCCCCCCTTCTAGAATTTTGTATTGAGATAAAAGGTTTATTAAACAATATTGAAAAAACAGTACCATGAAATGAATCTGTGATAACAAATTTAGCATCCATAAAACCTCTTATCCACGATTCAACTTTAGGATACACACATCTATTAATGTCAAAACGCTGTCCTTTTGGCAATTTAGCCAAAAATGATTGATTTGGCATTACCTCAAATGGTTTTAAAGATAATTTTGCAGATATACGATTTACGATTTCAATTTTACCTGGAGATTTATCTAATATATAAGCAAATAGATTTCCATTACTTTGATTTATATTCGCTTTAGTTGCTAAACCAATATAGTCTTCTTTATTCAACAATAGAGTGGGATCAGGCATTAAAACTGCATTGACACCTAAATAATTTTTACACAATTCAATGCCAGATTTCTCTCTTACAGATATTGTATTAAATTTCTTAGCCAAATATGAATATTTGGCTGTCCTTTTCTTAGAGAAGGTCCAAAAATCGACTCCAAACGATGCAGAATAGGCTATTTTTTTTACCGAAACTTCGTTGGATATAAAATCTAAAAACTCACTATCATTACCATAAGCATTTTCTCTCCATACTTGATCACTACCGACTATATATGCATTGAATCCATACTCTTTATGTATATTAATCAATTCTTTTGTAGTGAATATTTCTTTTGTAGTCTTTATATTGTTTTGAACAAAATCTCTAGTATGTTGAGAAATTATTTTATCTTCTTTTTTTGTCGTCCAACCTCTTATCTTCACGTTCTCACCTAATATTGTTTTTACAATTCGATTAAGAATAGAGAGTACTTTAATATTAACTGGTGTCCCCTTAATTCGATTTATGGTATACACTTCATGCCCCATAGATTCAAGAACCTTCTGCAAAGCATAATTTTGTAGTAATCCACCGTAATTATTTTTTAACTGGTGCGTAATGATTCCTATTTTCATATCTACTTAATATAAGATGTAAAAATCCTTGACTTAATTCACTAGTACCGAAGAACTTTGAGTAATAATTTAAACCTTCAGTATCACCTGAGGTTAGATTGATATACCCCTTTTTAGTTATATATTTATTTAATTTACTTAAGACCTCATCATGTGAGAATTCATTCTGTGGTAGACTATAAATAAACATGGTTGTAGTACTTGCATCAAAGTTGTTCTTACTTCCAGGAAATTGTCCCCATAACCCATCATCATTTTTGACCTTTTGTAAAGTAGCACAAATTCCTTCATATTCATTTTTAAAACTTCCGTTTAATTCAAACAATTCTTTCAATCCAATCAAGTACCAACCAATTCCTCTACCCCAGTTTGATGATCCAGTTTTAATTTTTGCTTTTATATTAATACCATGAGAGGGAAGAAAAGTTTTATCATCTACACCATATTTTATAAAAAAGCTCATCTGATTGCTAGCTATTTCTAGAGCATCTACATCACTAGATAACTGGTAATACTTTACTAAAAAAGGTACTATCATACCAATAGTATCATTGAATTCGCATTCTGTTTTCTCCCTATATAATACTAAATTGTCTTTTTTATATTTTTGATGAATAAAAGAATATATATTGTCAATAAAAACTTTATACTTTACATCTTTAAATGTTTTATATAAATTAATTGCGATTAGACCAAATGTTGCTTGATCAACTTTATTAAAATTAAAATTAAAGTCGCCTTGTACTGTAATATAATACTTGTCAAATATATTCTTTAAATTTAACAACTCTGTATTATTATCTGTTTTAATCAGATATTCAGACAAACCGTAGAGTAGGAATCCTCGGGGATAATTATAATTTTTAAATTCTTTAGTGCTAGATTTTGTGAATATTTTCTTAAAAATAACCATATACAAACCACCAGTATGCCAGGACATCATTGAGCTTTTATTTTTAATTAAAGATAAAGAGGCTGAGGTTATTAAATTTTCTAATGTATACACATCTCTAACAATATTTTTTGACTTCAAATTCTTTCTGACTATTACGGGAATAATATATGGTAATACATCATAAATAATAAATAATATATTTATAGTTATTGAGATAGCTAATACGATATAAATAATTATCATTTAAATTTCAATTTTAAAGTTGTTATTTTATTCTTCACAAA
>DUUN01000178.1 GCA_012841535.1 Gallicola sp.
GCAAGGCTACCATATTCGTATCAATAAGGGGTAACCTAGATTAGCTAAGTAGCCCCTGTTTCATTTAAAAAGGTTTGTGATTTAACTTTTCACCACAAAAAGTATAATAAATTTTTAAGATCCAAATTCTGTTTTATCTTGAGGTACACCAACTTGTTTATCAATAGAAACAAACTCACCTAAGTTATTGAGGTATTTAAGATTACCATAATTGAAGTTATTTGCAAAGTTAGTTAGTACTCCTATATCTGCTTGACCACTCATAAATATCCCTCCGATTGCAGTAGTTGAGTTGAGTATAACTGTAACATCACCATAGTTTATACAATCTTTTACAGTAGCATAATAAAAACCTTGATATCTTGTTAAAATACCTCCACCCGTTGAACTCGAGGTATTACTTGTTGTAAAAACTTGACCATAATTAACTAAATTTTGCAAATAGATACTAGTTTCTTCTACTGAGGTATTAGATGTAGTAATAAATCCGCCAATTCCACCGACTTTTTTAACAGATGTAATATTAGCATAATTTTTACAATCTATTATTGTTAAATTATTAACATAATATACCCGTCCAAGAATTCCACCCATTGAATCTTCCCCAGAAAGTGAACCAGATAGAACTTCACAGTTTTGGATAGTTAAATCTCCATTTTCAATTACGCCTTCTTTTTTAATACCACCATAAAATCCAACTAATGCACCTGCAGAATCAACAGAATAATTTTCAACAGAAACACCTTCGCCGAAATTCAAATAACTACCTGTTATGGAAACATCAGTAAATTTAATGTTCTTAAGTGTTACGTTACCAGATACTCTACCGAACAAACCAAATGAATAACCGTAAACCAATCCACGGACATTTACATAATAATTTAATGCATTTCGAGGATTATAACCGATGTCACTTAAACCTTTTATTGTATGGTTTTGACCATCGAAAGTACCCATAAATAAAGCTTCATTTGGGCCGAAATAATCTAATACACTTTGAAGCTCATACAATCCTCCTCCTTTTTTGTGAATTACATAGTCTGTGTTAACACCATTAACTAATAAATTATTATCTTTACTAAACAAAATATAGTTTTGATCTATTAAAGGAATTAAGTCTCTATCATATGATTGCCCTTGATCATCAACCATAATGGAATAACCTCCTTCAATAAACCCATGATTTTCTTCAACGTAGTCTTCAATATCATCTAAAGTTGTTCCGTCAGGGAATTCATGAATAGTCACAAGGTGTTTTCTAGCCCCTTCACCAATTGGTGTCCAAACCTTATCCGTTAAATTAATATTTTCTGTTAATCTTATTGTTTTACCATCAAAAGTAACTCCATCTTCATTAACCAGTTCTGCCAAACCATATAATTCAGCTTCATTAGAAATATCAAAAGTTGAATCATCTTCATGCCCTGTATACCAAGTTTTATCTGCCGTTACTCCAGGATCTGGTGCACTAGCAATAACTTTATAACTCCAATAAATGGTTGCTGAATTATATTTAATTGTTAGTGTATAATCACCTTCAGTGGCATTTTGTATACCATCTAGACCAGAAACAATTAAACCTGTAGGCCGTTCATCAACTACTAAAGAAAATTTACCTAAACCACTTACTCTCAATTCAACTGATTCGTAAAAATCATCTAAATCTTCTAAGTCTTGTAATTCTGTAACAGTATAAACTGATTTTGGTGTACTAACAAATTCAATAGTTGTTCCCTCTGTGA
>DUUN01000767.1 GCA_012841535.1 Gallicola sp.
TATCTATTTGTGAGGAAATTGTAAAACTTCACAATGGAGAGATGATGATTTCTAGTGAAATAGGAGAGGGAACTACAATTAAAATTTCAATTCCAAAGAAAGAGGAATAATTATGAAGAGGTTTAAGATAATATTTTTAATACTGACAATACTTACTTCAGTTGTCTTAATAACATCTTGTATTAATCCTGAAGAGAATGATATTAAAAGTTCTATTATAGCTCCCGAACCTAACAATGTTATGTTAGAAGGTACATGGAAGGTAATAGATGTTATCCTAAATGGGGATAATACTGAAGCGAATAACAATAGAACTACAGAAGATTTATATATTAGTAAAAAAATGTTTAAATTTGGAAATAAAAGTATTTTAAGTCCTAATTTTACTACTAAATATATTAGTACAGATAAATTTTTTAATGTTAATTACCCAACTATAGACCCTAAAAGTTTTACGGTTAATGAATATGTTGAAATAGTTACAATATCAGAATCTGAAGGATTTACCCAGGAAATAATAAAAATAGAAGAAAATAAAATTTTATTAATAGCAGATGGATACCTATATTTTTTAGAAAGAATTTCAGACAAGGTTGATGATTCAATTTATTTAAAATATAAGGAAGATAATATTAAAAGTAATATTGAAGCTTACAATGGGAAAATTGGTCTATCTGTATCTATTATAAATAAACAAGAAGATGATTATAATTCCTACAGGGACTATAATTCCTATTATTTTTATTATGATAATTACAAGAAAAAAAATATAATTATGGAAGCTTACAAAGAGCCTGGTATATTTCTAGCAAATAAAAATGATTTTAATGTTTTATCATTTAGTGAGGTTTGGGATGGAGAAAATTATGAAGGAACATTAGTTAGAAAACTAGTAACAGATGATGAAGTATCACTTTCAAATGAGCTATTAAACTCCGAGATACCTTTTGAATTAACCTTTATTTCAGATAAGTATATTTCATATAGTTCTAGTGAAACTATTAATTCCAGTAATAAATATTATAGAATTAGGGAATTAAATGGTAATGGTGATTCTAAATATCTTAATATTCAAGACATAGCAGGCAATGAGGGATTAAAAATATTAAATGAAACACTGAGCAAACAAAATGAAAAAGATTCTTTAAACAAGAAATACAACTATTCAGTAGATGATTATATTAATATAGGTTTAGTAAGGGAAAATGGAAATTGGGAATTTAAAACTAGCCTAGTATTAGGTGAAGAAGAATTAAAATATAAAGATGTAAATATAAATATAGTACCTAAAATAGATATTATAAAAACCAAAGCTTCAGATATTAAATGGTCCGAAGAGAAAAAGAAAAATGAAAATATTATTGATATGGTATATTCTCCAGAAAAAAACTTCTATATGAAATTAGATAATACTAATTTACATCTCTATAGTATAATTAAAAATGAACCTTTAGCTACAATTAGATTACCTGAAGGGAATAAAAGTTTAATAAAAATTGAATGGATTGTAGGAAATAATGCCGATTTATGGAAAGATTACTTTATAAAAGCCGGTGGAGAAAAAATTCAAAATTAAGACAAAATAAAAAACCTTGTGAATATTCACAAGGTTTTTTTGGTGCGGGAAAGAGGATTTGAACCCCCACGTCAAAGACACTAGATCCTAAGTCTAGCGCGTCTGCCAATTCCGCCACTCCCGCGCATATGGGGTGGATGATGGGATTCGAACCCACGACCTTCAGAGCCACAATCTGACGCCCTAACCAGCTAGGCCACACCCACCAAATGACTACTTGACTAGTATAGCATCTATTTTTTAAAAAGTCAACAATTTTTTTGAAATTTAAAAGACCAAAAGAATTTTCTTTTGGTCTTAGTTTTAATTTGAATCTTCTCCGCCACCATCAACTACTGGTGGTGTAATAGGGTTATTATTATTTGTATTATTGTTATTTTGACTATCGTTGTTTTGACTATCATTGTTCTGATTTTGGTTATTGTCATTTTGGTTTTCATCTTTATCATCGTCTTCTTTATCTTCCGGTTCAACTTTTTTTACATATTTATGGACAGTACAATAGGATGTAGGTTCTGTTCCTTTTGCAAATATTTCAGTTGTTACTGTTCCATAACTATAACAAGCATTAGTTGGCTTTCCACCAGATGAAGAACAAGCTTGAGCTTTAACTATTCCATCAGGCTCTTTAAACCTAGCAGATTCATAATTCTCTAAAATTGCTTTGTTTACAGCATTCCATAAATAGACAGCGTGACCATGGTTTTGTGATAGTTTTAATTGTTGATTATCGAAACCAACCCAAGAACCAATTGTATAGTATGGTGTATATCCAACAAACCAAACATCTTGATTTTCTTGTGTTGTTCCCGTCTTACCAGCAATGTCAAATTTAGAATTTCTTGCTATATTACCATAAGGTACAGTTAAAACATCTTTCATAATATCAGTCATAACATAGGCTATTTGAGGTGAAACCACCTCTCTTTTTTCGTTGACATCTTCCAACAATACTGTTCCGTCATAATTTAAAACTTTTGTAAAGCTTAAAGGCTCTATATATTCGCCACTGTTTGCTAAAGCGGCATAGGCAGCAGTTAGATCTAGATTAGTTACACCATATGTTAAACTACCTAAAGCCATAGGCGATAAAGCTTCATCATTTACTTTAGGATTTTCTGATGCTGATACGAAATTATCCTTTGATGGATCATTTTTGTTTATAATACCGAATTTTTCTAAATATGTTTTTGATTTTTCAATACCAATATCTTTTAAAACTTTAACAGCATTAACGTTAATTGAGTTTTTAACACTTTCCCTTAAAGAAACCCAACCTCTATAACGTAAATCTACGTTTTTAGGCCAAAGTTTTCCATTTTCATAATGAGGAGCATCTTCTATACCTGTAGCAGCAGTATATCCATTATCTAGGGCAGGGGTATAAACTGCAATAGGTTTTATTGTAGAACCAGGTTGCCTTGGCACATCAGCTGCTCTATTTAAAATCATTCTTCCTTCTTGATTTCTTCCACCGACAATGGCTTTAATTTGCCCGGTTTTATGGTCTATAACTACAATAGAACCTTGAGGCTGAGGAATTCCATCAATATCAAAATTAAAGTATTTACCGTTAAAGATTAAAGAACCATTATCTGAAATACTATACAAATCCTCATATCGGTCTAAAAAAGCTTTGCTTAAAATAATATCTGAATCTGATTTTGTAATTTCATCGTCCTTTGCAGCAGCTTCTCCAGAATTTTCTATAATATGGGTAACAAGATTTCTTTCTTCATTAATTGTATAGTAATCAGAAGGATCTATAAAAGAACCTAATATTTTAAATTTTGCAGAAGTAATACTTAAACTTCCATCTTCATTTAACTTGTATTCATTTTTTGGTAAGTATAAATTACCATTTGAATCAATAATATTATCTTTTTTATAATAAACTACAGAACTTTTTGAATTAATTATATTTCCACTTCTATCTGATGTCCAGTCCAATAGGGCAGGTCTATAAGATGAGCCGGCACCTCTTAAAACTATACTAGAGAAATTTTCAAAAACATCTTCTACTTGTTTTTGCATGTCAATATCTATAGAGGAATAAACTTTAATTCCACCTGTATAGTATTTGTTTTTAGCTTCTGCTTCAGTATAGTTTAGTTCTGTTTGTAATTTTTCAATTACTTGTTTTGCAATTAAATCTGAGTAATAAGAGGATATTACTTGTTTAGTAGAATTTTCTCCAGGTTTAATAGCTTCAGCTATATTCTGTCTAGAAGCTTCTTCGTATTGTTCTTTAGTAATGTAGCCTTCTTCATACATAGAACTTAAAGCGTGTTTTTGTCTGGCACTAGATTTGTCATTATAAATAACTTTGTAATTTACTCCATTAATTTCAATATCTCCCAGAACAATATCCGATTCAGATACATTTTGTGGAAGTACTGTTTTATAAAGAGCGTATTCAACTGGGTTCTTTACAATAGAAGCTAAAGCGGCACATTCTGCAGTTGTTAAATCTTCAACGTTTTTTGAAAAGTATGTCTTACTAGCAGCCTGTACTCCATATGCATTTTGGCCTAAAAAGACAGCATTCATATATTTTTCTAAAACCCCTTCTCTACCTAAGCCTTCAGTAAGTTTTAAAGCTAAATAGGCTTCTTGAATTTTCCAATCTAGTCTTCTTTTTGAACCGGGATGAATATTTCTTGCTAGTTGCTGGGCAATTGTTGATGCACCTCTCATAGAAGAGGATAAAATATTATCTTTAATTGCACTTAAAATACCTATAGGATCAACACCGTCATGCTTGTAGAATCTTCTATCTTCAATTGCAATGAAAGCATTAATTAAATCTTTTGGGATTTTTTCGTAGTCAACTAACTCTCTAAACTCTGTAGTTTGTATTTTTTCAATTTCATTTCCCTCAGAGTCTAAAATGACAGAAGTTTGGTTTAAACTATCGTCTATATCACTTATATTTATATTGGGAGTATTTTCTAAAACTCCAACAATTGATACGCCTAAAGCTCCAGCAGCCAAAGTGAATATTATTAATACAGCAATAATAATAGACTTTACGAGCTTAGAAACGGATCTTGTAAATTTATTTTTCATTATAACCTCCAAGTTTATATCTTAATTATTATATCATAGGAGCATATATTTGTTAATTTAAGCGTAGTAAATTAGTAATGATATTATAAAACTGATATAATTACTTGGTGGAGAAAAATATGAAAGAAAAAATAATAGCAGTAACAATTAAGTTACCAAATACAAATATTAATTATGAAAATAGAATAAATGAATTAAAAAATTTAATTATAGCAAATAACGGAGAGGTTGTTTTAGAAGTTGTTAGTTCTAGAAAGTCAGTAGATAACTCTTTATATATTGGAAAAGGAAAGGCAGAAGAAATTAAGCTTTTGGCTGATGAACTCAAAGTAGATGCTGTAGTGTTTAATAACGATTTAAGTGGTTCTCAATTGAAAAATCTTAGCGATTTAATTAATGTGAAAATAATAGATAGAACAAGTTTGATTTTAGATATTTTTGCTAATCGTACCAAAAGTAAAGAATCTAAACTACAAGTACAATTAGCTCAAATGGAATACATGCTACCAAGGTTAGTTGGTTTTAGAAAAAATTTATCAAAAGCAAGTGCTGGAATTGGAACAAGAGGACTGGGAGAGCAAAAACTTGAGTTAGATAGAAGAAAGATTTCTAGGGAAATAAATAGAATAAAAATTAAACTTAATAAAATTGAAAATACCAGAGTGATTAACAGTAAAAATAGAGTAGATTCTAAGGTTCCTATAGTTTCCTTAGTAGGCTATACAAATGCGGGAAAATCTACAATAGGAAATGAACTAACTAACTTTTACAAAAAAGAAGAGTCTGAGGTGTTTGCCAAGAAGAATATGCTGTTTATGACTCTTGATACAACAACTAGAAAGGGAAAACTGCCCAGTGGATTAGAATTTTTAATTGCTGATACTGTAGGTTTTATAGAGGATATTCCTACAAATTTAATAGAGTCTTTCAAAAGTACCTTAGAAGAAATAAAATATTCTGATTGTATTTTAAATATAATAGATTCTTCTAGTGAAAACATAGAAGAACAGCTAGAAACTACTTATGAAATACTAAATAATTTAAAGATTTTAGATATTCCTATTATAAATGTATTTAATAAAACTGACTTAAAAAAGGAAGTGGTTTTTAATAAGGATATTTTATTAGACAATAATATTTATATTTCAGCCTATGAAAAAGATGATATAGAAAGGTTATTATTTGAAATAGAAAAAGCTTTGGAATATAAATTCGTTAATATTAATTTAAGTATATCTTATAATGAAGAAAATCAGAGGTCAATAAAAGAGTTAAGGGACAAGGGCTATAATTTATATATTAATTATGATGAAAGTATTAATATAAAGGCTAAAGTATTAAAATCGGAAAAAGAATCATTTTTGAAATATTTTAAGGAGTAATATGAGTTATAAAACTGTATATAATGAGAAAACAATAGAAATAGAAATTAAAAAGTCACGATTTATAGGATATGTTTCACCAGTTAGTTCTGAAGAGGAGGCTATGGATTTTGTTGAAAAAATAAAGAAACTAAATCCAGCGGCAAGGCATAATTGTTATGCATATATAATTGGAGAAAAAATGATTACACAACGATATTCAGATGATGGTGAGCCTAGTGGTACGGCAGGTATTCCTATTTTAGAAATATTGAAGAAAAAAAATCTTACAGATATTTGTGTAGTAGTTACAAGGTATTTTGGAGGTATTTTATTAGGAGCAGGCGGGCTGGTAAGAGCTTACTCTTCTGCCTGTAATGAAGTTACAAATAAAGCTGTTATTGTTGAAAAACAGGAATTTTCAGAAATGGAAATAGAAGTTGACTATAACAATTATGGCAGGGTTTTAAACTATATAGAAGAAAATGAATATTATATATTAGATAAAGTATTTGAAACTGAGGTTTTAATTAAATTATATATTAAATCTGAATTAGTTAAAAATTTTGAAAAAAGCATTTTAGATTTGACAAGTGGCAATGTTAAAATAATAATAGATAATGTATTATTATTACCTACAAAAAATAATAAACTATATATTGAGGGATAAAATGAACTGTGAAAAATTAGAAAAAGATTTAATCCATTGGCTAAGAGAATATTCGAGAAAAGCTAATACAAAGGGAATAGTATATGGGCTAAGTGGTGGTATTGATTCGGCAGTTGTAGCTGTTATTGGTAAAAAGGCTTTCGATAATAATTCCTTAGGTATTATTATGCCTATAAATAGTTTAAAGTCAGATATGGAAGATGCTGTTTTATTAGCTAATGCTTTTGATATTAACTATATAACTATTGACCTATCAGAAAATTATAATGATTTAATTAAAAAACTTGAAAAAAACAAAAATGAAATGGCTTATGCAAACATAAAACCAAGGCTTAGAATGATTACCTTATATTATTACGCACAAAACAATAATTATCTTGTTTCTGGAACGACAAACCTTTCTGAATACACTATAGGTTATTCAACAAAATTTGGAGATGCAGCAGTAGATATATCTCCACTTTTGGATTTGACAAAAACAGAAGTTTTAGAATTTGCTAAATATCTTGGAATTCCAAAAAAAATAATAGATAAAAAACCTTCAGCTGGTTTATGGGAAGGTCAAAGTGATGAAGATGAATTAGGATTTACTTATAAAGAACTAGATAATTATATTTTAACAGGACAAGGCAGTGACGAATTTATAAAAAAAGTAGAGCACTTGAAAAAGATAAGTCAACATAAAAAGCATATGCCGGAAAAATTTATATATAGAGGAGAGTAGTATGGCAGGACATAATAAATGGAGTAAAATAAAGAACAAAAAAGGAAATGAAGATGCTAGAAGGGGAAAGGTCTTTACTAAACTTGCAAGAGAAATAATTGTTGCAGTTAAGGAAGGAGGGGCGGACCCAGAATATAATGCCTCATTAAAGACAGCTATTGAGAAAGCAAAAGCTGAAAATATGCCAAATGATAATATAGAAAGGGCAATTAAAAAAGGTTCAGGCTCTAATGATCAGGATAATTATGAAGAGGTAGTATACGAAGGTTATGGACCAGCAGGTGTAGCTGTAATAGTAAGTTGTTTAACAGACAATAGAAATAGAACGGCTCCAGAAGTAAGACATGCTTTCGACAAATATGGTGGCAATTTAGGACAAACCGGTTCTGTTATGTTTACTTTTGAGCGTAAGGGACTTTTAGTTATGGAACAAGATGAATATGATGAAGAAGAAGTTATGATGACAGCTATAGATGCAGGAGCAGAAGATTTTAGTTCTGAAGATGGTCAATTTGAAATTATAACTGAAATGACAGAATTTTCTACAGTAAGAGATGCTCTATTAAAGGAAGACTACAAATTTACTACAGCGGAGTTAGTGTATTTGCCTAATAATGAAATAGAAGTTACGGATGAAGATGATATTAAGAATTTAGTTAAATTAATAGATATTTTAGAAGATAACGATGATGTACAAAATGTTTACCATAATTGGAATATTCCAGATGATCTAGAGGCCTAGTATGGAATTTAACATTAATCCTGTTGCTTTTGAAATATTTGGCATTGAAATAATGTGGTATGCTATTTTAATTTCCATAGGTTTTGTATTAGGAATAGTAGTAGCAACTAAGTTAGCAAAATTCAATAACATAGACCCTGATTTAGTAGTAGATATATTATTATTTGCTATACCAGCTGCTATAGTAGGCGCTAGACTATATTATGTGGCATTTGAATGGGACTATTATAAAGACAACTTAATTGATATAGTCAACCTACGTTTAGGTGGTTTAGCAATTTATGGAGGACTAATAGGTGCCTTTATTGTAGGGGCTATATATTTAAAGAAAAAGAAATTGAGTTTTTTTAAAGTTGTTGACATCTTTATGCCGGCAATAGCTTTAGGTCAAAGTATAGGCCGTTGGGGTAATTTTATAAATCAAGAGGCATATGGTAGGGTAACTAATCTTCCTTGGGGAATAATAATAAATGGTGAGAAGGTCCATCCTACATTTCTTTATGAATCAATAGGAGATTTTATAATTTTTATAATTTTATATAGGATTTGTAAAGGAAATAAAAAATTTGATGGTCAAGTATTTAGTCTATATTTAATTCTCTACGGTATATTAAGATTCTTCGTAGAAGGATTGAGAATAGATAGTTTATATATATTTAATTTTAGAGTTTCACAAATATTAAGTTTAATATTAGTAGTGGTGGGAGTCTTAATTTATATAAGAAAAAGCAAAAAAATAAATAAGAAAATTTAACTATTTAAAAGACGACTTAGATCGTCTTTTTTTATTGCAATTTAAAGCTTTTAGACGATAATGGGGAAGATGTACGAACTAATGTTTGCGTTGTTTTATAAGAGAATTTAATGTATTATAATATTAAGTGGTGAAAAGTGGGTGAAAGTGTCAAAAAATAGAATTGAGGTGGCGGGAAATGTTTATTGGTGAATATCAACATAATTTAGATACAAAAGGCCGATTAACTATGCCATCAAAATTTAGAGACGAATTAGGAGAAGAGTTTTTCATCACCAAGGGAATGGATAATTGTTTATTTGTTTTTCCAGAAAAAGAATGGGTTAAAATGGATGAAAAAATAAATGGGCTTAAATTATCTAGAAAAGAAACAAGAGGTCTTGCAAGGTTATTTTATGCAGGTGCAATAAGTGTTTCCCTAGATAAAATGGGAAGAGTATTGTTGCCTCAAACATTAAGAAAATATGCAGGATTAAACAAAGAAGCCGTAATAATAGGAGTTTCTTCAAGAGTTGAAATATGGGATAAGGAAGCTTGGGAAACTTATAATGATGATGACAATTTAAACTATGACATTTTAACAGAAAAAATGACAGATATAGATTTTTAGAGGTAAATATGGAATTTAAACATATTTCGGTTTTATTAAACGAAACAATAGAGGGTTTAAAAATTAAACCAAATGGAATATATGTTGATTGTACTCTAGGTGGAGGAGGTCATTCTTTAGAAATAGCTAAGAAATTGAAGAATGGAAGACTTATATGTATAGATCAAGATATTGAAGCTATAGAAGCGGCGAAAATAAAATTAAGTGATTATATTGAAAATATTACATTTGTTAAATCAAATTTTAAATATTTTTGTGAAATTTTAGATGAATTAGAAATAGACAAGGTTGATGGAATTTTAATGGATATAGGAGTTTCATCACATCAAATAGATAAGGAAGATAGAGGGTTTTCTTATATTCATAACAGTGAATTAGACATGCGAATGGATCAATCTCAAGAACTAACTGCTAAGTATATTGTTAATAATTATTCTGGTGAAGAATTAACTAATATATTTTATAAATATGGGGAAGAAAGATGGTCGAAAAGAATTGCTGAATTTATTGTTGAAAAAAGAAAAGACAAGGAGATAAGAACAACCTTTGATTTAGTTGAAATAGTAGATAAAGCTGTTCCAGTTGAAGTTAGAAGAAAATCAAAAGGACATTATTCAAAAAGGGTATTTCAAGCATTAAGAATAGAGGTTAACAATGAATTAGGAGTTTTAGAAGAAGTTCTTCCTAAAATGGTAGATTGTTTAAATCTTGGTGGAAGATTATGTGTAATAACTTTTCATTCATTAGAAGATAGAATTGTTAAAAACATTTTTAAAGATTTAAATACTTCTTGTATATGTCCTCCAGAAATTCCAATATGTGTATGTAACAAGAAGAAGAAAATAAAAATAATCTCAAGAAAACCAATTGTTCCTTCTCAAGAGGAGATGGAACAAAACCCTAGATCTAAAAGTGCAAAATTAAGAGTTGTTGAGAGAGTGAGGGATTAAAATGGAGGCACGTAGTTATGAATATTATTACGAGGAAAATCAAGAGAATATAGTTGTTCCTAGAAAAATAAATAAAAAAAGAAAAAAAAGACTTAATAGACAATCTAGTAGAACTCAAAGTATTAATAGAGCAAAAATTAATAAAATTGCAAAAATAAAAAAGTTGATGATTTCAGCTTTTGGTATTGTAAATTTATTATTAGTTTCAATAACCTTATATGGCTATATTACATTAAGTAATGCAAGTTTGGAAATAAATGAAATAAAATCGGACATAACTGAATTAGAAACATTAAGAGATCAATACAAAATGGAAATAGCAAAATATTCATCTTCTGAAAGAATTGAAGAAATAGCAAAGTATAAGTTAGGAATGTCTTACCCTGAAGAAGATCAATTTTATTATTTATCGAACAAGAATAATTATGATAATATAGATAGCAAAGATAAAAAAGATGAATTATTATTTGCAGGAGTAAAAGATAAGACGGAATATGAGAAAGAATAAACACTTTGAGAAATTACAAAAGACATTTAAAAATAGAACAATTGTAATATTTTTAATATCTATTTTTATAGTAGTAATCTTTGCTATTAGACTTATTTGGCTATATAATTCTGAATATAGAGTAAGGGCAGCTGAACAAAGGCAAAAAACTATTGAAATACCAGCCCATAGAGGAGATATCTTAGATAGTAATGGTAATATTTTAGCTGAGTCGGTAAAAGTAAATGCCTTGTACTATATACCAGAGAAAATATCAAAGGAACAAAAAGATATTTTAATTAATGGATTAAGTAGAATATTAAATCTTAATACTGATGAAATAAATGAAATAGTAAATAGTGATACTACAGTTAGAGTAGCAGATGGTTTAAAAAAGAAACAGGTAGATGAAATTGAGGAAATGAACTTAAGTTGTTTATCTATTTCAGTTGAAAACAAAAGGTACTATCCTGGGGATTCTTCCTTATCATACATACTTGGTTTTGTTGATAAAGACAGTAATGGTATGTATGGGGTAGAAAAATATTATAATGAAGATTTAAAAGGAGAGCCAGGACTAAATATTTTTTCTAGTACAAGAGAGGGTAATCCTATAGCTTTTGAAAAAAACAAAAAGCTTGATGCTACTGAGGGAAAGAACTTAAAATTAAATATAGATGAAAATATTAATGCAATAGTTAGTAATGTTGCAAAAGAGGCTTATGAAAAATATGAACCGAAAAGTTTATCTATTATAGTAAGTGAACCAAAAACAAATAGAATTATAGCAATGGAAAATTTTCCAAGGTATGACTCAAATAATCCTAGAAATGGAAGAGATAGTGAAGAAACAAAGGAACTGGAGAATCTTTCTGAAGAAGAACGAGTTGAAAAGTATTATGATATTTGGAGAAATATTGCCATAAGTGATACATATGAGCCTGGATCTGTTTTCAAATTAATAACTACAGCAATAGCACTTGAAGAAAATACAGCAAATGAAAAATCTATTTACACCTGTGAAGGTATTTATAGTGAAATACCAGGTGTTAAAATAAAATGTATAAGATGGTATGACCCACATGGCGATCAAACAGTAGAAGAGGCTTTAGCAAATTCATGTAATCCGGCCTATGTAAGAATAGCTCAGGATATTGGATATGCAAAATTTTATGAGTATATAAAGGCTTTTGGCTTTGGAGAGACTACAGGCATTGATTTAAATGGAGAAGCTAAGGGGATAATTCCTAAAAGTGCTGAAGATGTAACTTCTACACAATTAGCAACTATGTCTTACGGACATGGAATTGCTGTTACACCTATTCAAATGATTACAGCAGCAAATGCTATTGTAAATGGTGGATATATTATTGAACCAAAGGTTGTTAAGGAGTTAGAAGGCGACGAAGATAAAAATGAACCTGTCGTAAAAAGACAGGTTATATCAGAAGAAACAAGTAAAAGAATGTTGAGTTTATTGGCAAATAATGTTGAAAATGGTGCAGCTAGTGGAGTAAAATCAGCTAATTATAGAGTCGGCGGCAAATCAGGGACTACTATAAAAATAGAAGATGGAAAATATACATCTGAAAAAGTAGTAGCTTCTTTCTATTCAGCATTTCCAATAGACAATCCGAAATATTCAGTAATGGTAGTCGTTGATGAACCAAAGGGAGCTAACTCTGGAAATGCAGTTTCTGGTTCGATTTCTAAGGAAATTAACAATCAAATTGTTAAATATAAAAATTTAGAAGAGCATAATTACAATACAGGGGACATAGAGGAATCAACAGTACCTGATTTAGTAGGACTATCATTAAAAAATGCGGTAAAATTGCTGGAGGAAAATAATTTAAAGGCAAATATAGTAAATACTTCTTTAAGTGATTCTATTATAATTACTAATCAGTCCATTAACCCTGGAACTAAAATAGAAAAAAATTCTACAGTTGATTTAAAGGCTGATGATTCAGGAACATCTTTAATAAAAGTACCGGATTTAATAGGAATGACCTCTAAGGAGGTTAGTGTTGAAATTGGAGATTTAAACATAGAATTAAGGAACAAGGGTAACTCTGATGATGGAAAAGTAATAAAAACCATACCTGAATATAATGAATTTATAGAACCGGGAAGTAAATTAGAAGTTATATATGAAAGTAATTAATAGGCTTAAGATTTTTTCTTTTGCCTATTATTTATTATAATGCTCAAATATTTGCTATAATAAGTATTTGAGTAAAGGAGAGATTTATGAAAAATATTAAAAGTGATTTACTATTACCATTAGGAGTTAGTATTATACTTTCTTTAATTATAGGTAAAATAGTAATTAAAATTTTAAAAAAAGCACATATAGGACAAAGTATAAGAGAAGATGGACCAAAAGCTCATTATTCTAAAGCTGGTACTCCAACAATGGGAGGAATTATTTTTATTTTTTCCACTTTAATTACTTTAGCAATATTTAGAGGATACAGTTTTGAAAACATATTAATAGTTTTAGGAATGCTGGGTTTTGGTTTAGTAGGATTTGTTGATGACTTTTTTAAATTAGTTATGAAAAGATCATTAGGACTTACTGAAATGCAAAAAATAGTATTCCAAATTATAATAAGTTTTATATTGATTTATTTAGCATCAAAAGTTTCAATTAAACCTATAGGAACATTTATAATTCCATTTTTTAATATAGAATTTAATCTAGGTATATTTGCCTATCCTATACTTGCATTTATAATGATTGGAACAGTTAATGCTACAAATATAACAGATGGCTTAGATGGATTGGCTACTAGTGTTACTATTCCAGTTTTTATTGCTCTAACGATAATTGCCATTAATATGAATTCAAAAATAAGTTTATTTAGCGTTATTTTCACAGGTGCTTTAATAGGGTTTTTAGTTTATAATTCTAATCCAGCAGCTGTTTTTATGGGAGATACAGGCTCTATGGCTATTGGTGGAGCATTAGTAATGGCGTGTATAATATTTAATATGTCTTTATATCTTATTATTCTTGGTGGAGTATATGTAATGGAAACTATGTCGGTAATTATTCAAGTAATCAGTTACAAAACTAGGAATAAGAAAAGGGTCTTTCTAATGTCACCAATACACCATCATTATGAATTAAAGGGATATAAGGAACAAAAGATAGTAACAGCATTTACTACTTTAAGTACAGTACTTTCAATAATCACCTTATTATTATTTTTATAGGAGTATAAAATGAATTATTTTATATTAGGACTAGGAATCACCGGGATTTCAACTATTAAGACCTTATCTTCAATGGGATATAACATATATGCCTTTGATGAAAACCTAGAGGACTTCAGTACAGTAGAAGCTTCATTAAAAGGTTATAATTACAAGCTTATTAAAAACAAGGAAGATATTAACTATGAAATTATAGATACAGTTGTAAAAAGTCCAGGCATTAAATTAGAAAATGAAATCCTTGAAAATTTTAAAAAATCAAATAAGGAAGTAATAAGTGATTTAGAGTTGGCTTATAGATTATTTCCGGAAAAAAACTTAATTTCTATTACAGGGACTAATGGCAAGACTACAACAACAATGCTTTTAACCCATATTATTAATTCTTCTGGGAAAAAAGCAATGGCAATTGGAAATATTGGAGTTGGAATGTTATGGGAGATTTACAGTAATAGAAATATTGATTACTTTGTTATAGAAGCATCTAGTTTTCAATTGGCAACTGTTAACACATTTAGAAGTAAGGTAGCTGGAATTATAAATATAAGTGAAGATCATATAGATTGGCATGGTAGCTATAAGAAATATATAGATGATAAAAGTAATATCTTTAAGCATCAAAAAAACGACGATTTTTTAGTTGCCAACAAAGATGATGAAATAATTAATAAAATCATAAAAGAAGTAAAATCCAAGGTGATTTATGTATCACAAAAAGAAGAATTGACAAATGGAGTATATGAAAAAAATGGAGAAGTTTTTTATAGCAACAATGGTATAAAAGAATATATACTCAATACTAAAGATTTGAAAATAGTAGGTAAACATAATGTTCAAAATACATTAATAGCAGTGGGAATGGCTATTTGTTTAAAAATTGATACTGATATTATAAGTAAGGCTTGTACTAGCTTTAATCCGGTAGAGCATAGAATAGAATTTGTTAGAGAATTTAAGGGCATAAAGTTTTACAATGATTCAAAAGGGACAAATATTGATGCTACCTTAAAGGCTTTAAATTCTTTTAAAGCTCCAATAATATTAATAGCAGGCGGATATGATAAAAAAGTTTCTTTTGATGAATTATTTAAAGCTGGTGACCATAACTTAAAATCATTAATACTTTTTGGAGATACGAAGTATAAAATAAAAAATAGTGCTGAAAAATTTGGATATGATAATATTCATCTTGTCGATAATATGGAAAGTGCTATTAATAAAATAGAGGAAATTGGCAAAAATGGAGATATTGCCTTGCTTTCTCCAGCATGTGCCAGTTGGGGGATGTACAAATCCTATATAGAAAGAGGCAAAGATTTTAAACGGTTAGTTTATAAATTAGGTGAATAATTGTGAAAAACAAACAGGGTAGTATAGATTATAAAATATTAATAACTACAATAATACTTATTATTATAGGAACTATAATGGTATTTAGTGCTAGTTGGCCTTATGCAACTAGACTAAAAAACGATCCATACCATTTTTTAAAAAAACAAATTGTATTTTTAATAATAGGTTTTGTAGCTATGTATATAACATCTAAAATTAATTATAAAATATATAATAAATATGCTGTAATATTATATATTCTTACAATCTGTCTTTCAATAATAGTTTTATTTGTAGGTGATGTTGAAACCTACTCTGCTAAAAGATGGATTACTATAAAAAGTATAACAATTATGCCCTCTGATTTTTTGAAATTAGGAACAATATTTGCTATTTCTAGGTATATTTCAAATAATTATAAAAAAATAAATACAATAGCATATGGTTTTATTCCGATGGTTATATTTGCTGCCATATCTGGATTTTTAGTATTTAAACAACCAGACTTATCTACAACATTAGTGATTTTAGGGTTAATACTAAGTATGTTCATAATAGCAGGAATAGAAATGAAGTACTTAACGGTGGCAATTTTAGGAGTAGGAGCAGTAGGTTTAGTAGGTATACTGGCTTCTAAAAGTATATATAGTAGAAGTTCTAGAATTGAAGCTTGGCTAGATCCTTTAAAGGATTTGTCCAATACAGGATGGCAATTAGCGCAGTCCTTGTTTGCCATAAGTTATGGTGGCTTTTTTGGCGTAGGCATTGGAAAAAGTAGACATAAATTCAGTTATTTATCAGAAGCTCACAATGACTTTATTTTTGCAATTATATGTGAGGAATTAGGATTTATTGGTGCAATGGTAATAATTTTATTGTATATTTATTTAATATACTTAGGAATGAAATTAGCATTTTCACTTAAGGATGTATTTGCCAAATTTTTAGTTATAGGAATAATGTTATTATTGGGAATTCAATCCTTTACCAATATAGCAGTAGCATTGGGATTAATACCTCCTACAGGTTTAACTTTGCCTTTTATAAGCTATGGAGGTAGCTCTTTAATAGTTTATATGACTATGATAGGAATAGTATTAAATGTTTCAAGAACGGCAAATAGGAGGTAAAATGAAAGCAATAGTTTCTGGAGGTGGAACTGGAGGACATATTTATCCGGCAGTTTCAATTATTGAAGAATTAAAAGATAGAGATAAAAATATAGAAATATTATATATTGGAAAAATTAATAGTATGGAATCAGAAATTATTCCAAAAATGGATTTGAACTTTAAAGGTATAAGAGTAGAGGGGTTACCAAGAAAATTAAATAAAAAATCATTAAGGTCCCTTAAAGAGCTAATATTTGGATTAAAGCAATCTAGAAAACTTATAAAAGAATTTAAACCGGATATTGTTATTGGAACTGGGGGGTTTGTTACAGGACCAGTACTATTGAATGCATCATTGATGAAATATAAAACATATTTCCATGAGCAAAATAGTTATCCTGGAGTAACAAATAAAATTTTATCTAGATTTGTGAATAAATATTTTGTAACCTTTGAAGAAAGTATAAAATATTTTAAAAAACCTCAAAATGCAATAGTAACAGGAAATCCCATAAGAAATAGATTCAAAAATATAGAATTGATAAAAGATAAAACCTATAGTGAATATGGATTAAAAAAGGATATAAAAACCGTATTTTCTTTTGGAGGTTCTAATGGCTCTGTTATTTTAAATAAAACAATTAAAAACTTATTAAATAGCAGTAAAGAACATAATGAATTTCAAATTATCCACGTTACAGGAAGTGATAATTATGAAGAATTCATATCAGGTATAAGTAAAAAACAATTGTCAGAAAATAAAATTTTTCCATATTTAAAGGATATTCAAAAGGCATATAGTGTTGCAGACCTAGTAATTACAAGTTCAGGAGCAATTACTTTAGCGGAACTTGCTTTTTTAGGGTTGCCTAGTATTTTAGTGCCAAAATCCTATACAACAGAAAATCATCAGGTACATAATGCAAGAGAGTTCGAAAAAGTAGGGGCTAGTAAAGTAATATTAGAAAAGGAACTAAATGAAAATCTCTTATATGATTCTATTATGGAAATAGTGTCAGATGAAGAAAAAATTGAACAAATGCAGAATGCTGCAAAAACTTTAGCAACACCAAATGCTGCAAAAACAATAGTAGATGAAATATTTAAGGATATAAAATGAGACAGGTAGGAAAGAAAAAATACAAAAAAACTAAAAAAAATAAAAATAGCGTTTTTGTAGTAATATTATTAACTTTTTTAGGAATAATATTAACCTTATCCTTTTTTGCATTGACCCATGATTATTTTAATATAAAGACTGTAAGCATTCAGGGAAATAAATATTTAGATGAAAAAGATATAGTGGAAAAATCAAACTTATTAGGCAAAAATATTTTTCGGACTAGTGAAAAACAAATAAAAAAAAGCATATTAGATGATAATATACTTAAAATAGAAGTCAGTAAGGAATATCCCAATAAAATTAATATTAAAATAGTTGAAAATGGTATAATTGCATATATAAAAAATGAAGATGGCTCATATAATTCGTTAGATGCATTGGGAAAAGTAAGTAAAAAAAAGATAGAGGATATTAATGACATACCTGAAATTAATGGAGTAGATGCAAGTTTATTAAAAAATGAATCCAGTATTTTTGATGATAAAAATATAAAGATTATTTTTGATTATACTAATAAATCAAAAATAGATGTAAATAGATATGACTTTTCAAATATAAATGATATAGTATTGTATGATAAAGACTCTACTAAATATATTATTGGAAATACTGCTGATTTAGAAGATAAAATGATCCTATTGGATCAGCTAGTGAATCAAATTAGTACTGATGATATAAGTGTAAAAATTATTGATGTAAGCAATATAGACAAACCCTTAATAAAAGCTGATTAAACAGGGGAATTAATTAGAAATTATTTAGTGTAATGTGTTAATATGAATGTATTAATAGTACAAGTTTTTATATAAATACAAAAAAATACTTTAAATTATAATAAAACAA
>DUUN01000672.1 GCA_012841535.1 Gallicola sp.
AGAAATGTTAAGACATCGTATGTTATCTAGAAATGTAGCTAGTAGTAGAGCTATACCATTTGAAAAAATGGTTAAAGATGTAGAAGAAGATCCTTTCATCCCGATTGCGTGGCAAAAGCACCACTCAGGTATGCAAGGAGATGAGTATCTTTCTACTGAGTATGATTACTCTGGTTATCATGCTATCCATTGTTGGTTAGAAGCTAAAAATCAAGCAGTAAGACTAGCTAATGATATGAATAGATTAGGAGTAACTAAACAGCTTTGTAATAGACTTCTTGAACCATTTGTGTGGACTACTGAGCTGGTTTCTGGGACTGAATGGGAAAATTTTTTTGAACTTCGTTGTCCAAAATACCATTATGATCTTGAAGATAAATACTTTAGATCTAAAAAAGATTGGTTAGAGTATTATAAAAAAAACTGTATTGGTGATGTTAATTCTGATTTTACATTAAAAGAGGAAGACTGGTTTAATATTAACAAATCTCAGGCAGAAATTCATATTCAGAAAATAGCTGAGATGATGTGGGATGAAATCAATCTTTCTGTTCCAAAAGTTTTGAAATCTGGGGAATATCACTTACCTTTCATAGAAATAGAAGAAGATATTTAATGGAAGAAAAATATTACTTATATAGACATATTAGACAAGATAAAAATGTTCCTTTTTACATTGGAGTAGGTACTAAACAGAGTAAAGGGAAGTTAAAATCTATCTATGCAAGAGCTTACGCTAAAAAAGGTAGAAATAAATGGTGGAAAAACATTGTAGATAAAACAGATTATAAAATAGAAATTATTTTAGAATCTAATGATTTAGAATTTATTAAATCTAAAGAAATTGAATTTATAGAATTGTATAAAGAAACGCTTTGCAATATTACTAAAGGTGGAGATAATATTTCTCCAAAATGTAAAAACGAAGTATATCAATACTCTTTAGATGGAAATTTTATTCAAAAATTTGAGTCTGCAAATGAAGCTGCTAGAATACTTAATATTTCTACATCTTCTTTAAATAGATGTCTAACAGGTAAAAGAAAAAGTAACAATCTTGCAGGATTTCAATGGTTTTATGAATATAAAGGTAAAAATATCCCTAGTACTATTTTAGGTAAAACCACACTGAATAAAAAAGTGATTCTTTATAATGATACTGAAAAATATATTTTTAATAGCAGAAACGAATGTGCAAAATTTATCAAAAGAAGTCCTTCAAGAGTTACAGATTTAATTAAAATTGGAACATTTAAAACTTATAAAATTGAAAATTATGAAGTTTAAAAAGTATCGTAGAACAAATATTGCAGAAATGCATAAGTACAATCCTAATAATATATACCCAAAAGAAATAATGGATAGAGTATCTATTTCAAAAGCTGATTTAGAAAATGGTAGCCCAAAAGAAGGAGATATGATAGCAAGAAACCCTGAAAATCATAATGATTTATGGTTAGTTGCTAAAGATTACTTTGAACAAAACTTTGAGGAATATGAAAATTAAAAGAAGTGAATTAATTCAACTTGCTAATAAGTATATCGGTAATGATTCTTTAGAAGCTCAAAATCAAATAATGCTAAAAATAGCTGTAGCCAGAGCAGCTCGCATAAGTTATACAACACTTGGAGATAACCCTAAAATAGATTATGAAGCAGACATAAAACTACATGATAGGTTACTGAAGTCTAAACATCTCAGTTGTTTTGAGCATTGTGCTCGTGCTATGTCAGAAGAAGAATATGAATCTTTTTATAAAGGAGAAGAAGCAAATAAAGAGCATGTAGGATTAGACGAAAACAAAGGCTGGTGCAACAACTATCGTGGATTTATCCAATACCGTTACTTGGCTGAAAATCAGTATGCCAACACTTCTAAATTTAATATGTAGAGGGATAAAAAATGATAGCAATGAACAAAGAAATATTAGAAGGTAATAAGCTTATTGCCGAGTTTGAAGGTAGGATAAATGAACTTTACCATCATAACAATACATTCTCCCCATACAATTATGATAAATCTTGGGATTGGTTGATGCCGGTGGTTGAAAAAATTGATTCGAGAACCCCGTACGACCCTTGTGTAACAATCGAATATAACTGGTGCTCGATCAAGATGTTGAATGGAGGATTCAATATTGAAATGGTTGGAAACAGCAGAATAGAGGCAACATATAAAGCCGTAGTAGAATTTATCAAATGGTATAACAAAAACAAAAACCAATGAATAAAGAAATATTAGAGGGCAATAAATTAATTGCGGAATTTATGGGATGGGAAAAGTACGAAGATGGTACTACATATAAGTTTCCAAATCTTTATCCTATCTACAATATTGATGATAAAGAAAATACAGGCTGGATAAGTGAACAAATTTCAAATGCCGAATTCCATACTCGATTGGATTGGTTAATGCCTGTCCTGGAAAGAATTGAGGCTAAGGGTTACAGATGGGAGATAGGAATGTCTCCCTATTCTTCTTCATACCATTATTGTAAGATATGGAGTGTTGGAACTATTGGAGGTAGGTCTCCTTTGGATGCGGTTTACGGTGCGATATTGGAATTTATTAAGTGGTATAACTCAATTAAATAAACCAAT
>DUUN01000449.1 GCA_012841535.1 Gallicola sp.
ATTCAAAAAGTATTATATATTAATTGTTTAAAAAATCATGATTTTTGCAAATGTAAGATAAAATATTTAAATTCTATAGAAGGTGGAAATTAATGAGTATTAAAGGATTAAAAGTAGGAGAAGTATCTTTAGAAAAATATAATCCAATGTGGAAAGAGGAATTTTTAAAAGAAAAAGAAAATCTTGAAAAAATAATGGGAAAGATTGCTCTTTCAATTGAACATGTAGGCTCAACAGCAATTGAGGGATTATCCGCTAAACCAATCATTGATATAGCAGTAGGAGTAGAAAAACTTTCTGATTTTGAAAAGGTTAGACATAAGTTTTTAAATCATGCTCAATACTCAATTAAAAATCCATCAAGTCCTGGTGAAGTTCTTGTTAGAAAAGGACCAGAAGAAAATAGAACCCATTTTATTCATGTAATGGAAATTAATAGTGAAAGATATATCGATACTTTAAAATTTAGAGATTATATAATTAACAATAAAGAAGCTTTATTTCAATATGAAAAGTTAAAACAAGAATTAGCCAAAAAATATCCTAGTGAAAGGGAAAAATACACAAGTTCTAAAAATTATTTTATAACTGATATATTAAATAAAAAATAAGTAATGAATTATCCTTTACTAATTTAATTGTATCAAAAGTCTTATATATAGTCTATAAATAACAGGTTCAAGCATTTAAACTAATGTACCTTAAACGCATATAATTATATAGGAGTGCGTTGTGGTGAAAGAATTAACTAATTATGCGGTAGTTGACGGTAATTATAATACTAAAGAACTAAACCTAAATTCTAATAGTGTTACTACTATTTTAACCGATAATCTTGATATAATAAAAATCGCTAATAAATTTGTTTGGGCAACTGGTAATTTAAGATTTAGAATTACGGTTACTAATTCAAATGAGGGAAGTTTACATGATGTAATTGTAAACGATATTTTAAATCCAGAATTAATAAGATTAATTACTGACAGTATAACTATTAATGGTATTCCAGCAGGTTATGGTAATTTTTCTTATAACCGTGAAACTGGTCTTTTATCAATTTTTTTAGACACTATAACATCTAATCAAAATATTATAATTGAATTTTCTGTTAGAAAACACCGAAGACAAAATTTTAGATTAGAAAACTATGCATCACTTGCGCAAGGTGGTAATACATTATTAAAAAAGCAAGTTAAAGAAATTGATAATTCTAATGAAAGTAATATAGTTATAGTAAAAGCCTTATCAGATGTTTGTAAATGTAGAGAAGTTTATAATAATGAATTCAAAATTATAAATCAGTGATTTCTTTTCAAATAAATAAAAAAAGTGAAAACACTAAACAATTAATAAAAAATTCATAACATATTATAGTATAGGGGGTGTTTTCTATTAACGATTTAATAAATACAGCCAGTTCGCTTGGTACATATAATGGTATATCTACAGAAATGACTACCGAAGTGGTTGTTACGCAGCTCATTGATGATTTAAGTATTACTAAAGAGGCAAGTCGTGATTCATGGATAACAGGAAATATGACATATACAATAACTTTAGTTAACGATACAGAAGAACCATATGAAGATGTAGTTGTAACGGATACAATTAATCCAGCTCTAGCAACTTTAGTAGATGGTACAGTTAAGATTGATGGTGTTGTTGTTTCAAGTCCGGGAGATTATACATTTGATGTTCCAAGTGGTTTATTAACAGTAAATCTAGGAACCGTAGCTGCAACTACAACTGCTGTAATAGAATTTGATGTGGAAAGAGTTTAATATTAAAAACCTAAAAAATTAAATTTAATTAAATAAAGAAATAATTAATTGTTTCTTTGTATATAAAACCAAACATGATTATTTTGTTTGGTTTATTTTTGGTATATCAGTACAAATAACCTATATGATGAAATTTATTTTCTCTCTTTTTAATAAGAAAAGAAGTAACAATTAGTCTTCTGTAATTTATCAAATCCTGATTTATGAAATAGATAAACTTGAATCATCATCAATTTACGCAGTAACCGTTTTAGTCGAGCCAGTTTAAGATTTACATTGAAAAAATAGTTATTATGACTTTCATTTTTAGTATAAAACCATTCTACTTTCATATATTTTATTGGAGGGAATGATGGAAATATTAAAAGTATCAAGTAAAAGTAATCCAAGTAAGGTAGCAGGAGCTATCGCAAAT
>DUUN01000718.1 GCA_012841535.1 Gallicola sp.
ATCATATATTTTTGCTTAATTGCATCATTATATAATGTACCAAATCCGGGACAATTATAGTACTTAAACTTTATCTGCATACATTTTGGGCTTTTTATTTTCCAAAATGTATCTGAACTTATTCAGAATAGTTACCTACAGCTTGTCTACAACAAAAAAACGGGATCTCCCCGTTTATCACACTAAAATAAATCAAAAATATATTATTTATTATCAATCTTGAATTTTTCTATTATATTTTCGAGTCTATGGATAAGATCATCATAACTCATAATATCAATGACATTTTTATATTTTCTCCTTATAACTTCAAAATCTTCTTTTTGATGTTTGTTTAACAAATTACTTCTCCCCATTATAATCAATCCTCCGGGATTGGTTATTCTAATGTTAAAATTATTTGGTAATTTATTTTTATACTTACTAGATAAATACTTCTCACCAATTCCACCCCATTTATTTAAATAGAAAATATATTTCTCAAGTTGCATTACTGCACCAGACAACTCTCTCAGCGGAATATGGTTTCCTCTGTACTCATTTTTAGAAACAATACAGGAGTCAAATGGTTTTTTTATTTCAATTATATCTACATATCCACTGCTATCAACTAATAAAAAATCTAATTTTCTAGTTTTATTATAAACATCTTTCACCGGAACTTCTTTAAAAACATGAATGTATTTTGGAAATATAAGTAGAATAATATGTAAAATTTCTTCCTGCCATTGCTTTTCATTATATTGATCTGAGTTTTCCAGCATCATTTTTAACTTATTTAATATCTCAGAATATTTTACAATATCAATTTTAATAAATTTTTCATTTAGACTATTATCCTTTATGCTTGGCTTCTTATTTAAATATTTATTATAATTTTCTTCATGAATATCAGATAGGTCAATATATTCTTTCAATACAGAATTTAATCTAGCTTTTACATATTGATTAATTTCATAATCATTAGGAAAATTTTTTATTATGGCATTAAAATCCTGTTCAGATATTGCATCTTTATGATTTCCTCCTATGTAAATATTTCTATTTGTAATATCATCTATCTTTTTAAAGATAGACTTTCTTCTTTTAGCAATAAAATGTTTTTCTTTTAGTTCTAAGCTTTTGTTTATAAATAGATCATTTTTTAGACCCAAAACTCTGCTATCAATTTTAAAATAATTACCAATTAAATTACCTAAAATGAATTCTACCTCATGCTCTTTTATAGAGTTGTTGCTGTTGAAAATATGAGATTTTTTAAATTTAAAAACTGGATATTTAATATTAATATATCCTTTTGATTTTAATTCTTCAAAAATAAAATTAACACCTCCATCTGGGGAATATATTAAAATAAGCTTATTTTGTTTTATTTCAAACTCAATCATCTTATTTAATACTTACCTGCCCATTCATTAACATAGGCAAAAGCCAATCGCGAAGCTCCCCAAGTTGTTGGTTTTCTTCCAGGTTTTTTTCTATTTTTTTAGTAATAGTGTTTAGTTGAGAAAATACATTTAAATTCCGATCTTTTGGCAGTGGAATCTGTATATCCTCTAAATCACCTTTTGTGATAAATTTAACAATTGATCCACGAGAGCCTTTTGTGAGAGATGCAATTCTATCTCTCACAGCCATATATACCAGTGTATAATATTTTTTTTCACTGGGAATCAATATATAAGTTCTTTGATACGCATTAAATTTTCCATCGTAAAGCTTGATATTAAAATTCCCATTTCCTGCCACAAGCACAGCTTTTCCTTCAAATTCATATGAGTCACATTTTAAAATTTCCTCCCCACACGTAAAAAAATTATATTGACCATTTGTGGAGGCGAAATTTGCATCTTTCTTTCCTGTAATAACTGGTAAAATATCTTTTAACCTTTTTACCTCCCAATCCTTCGGGATTTTTCTTTTTAACTCCTTATTTAACACCATCTCACCGCCACTTGATTTATAAGGTTTACCATTCTCATCGGGAAAATCAAACTGAACAAACCAATAATCATACAAGGTTTTTGCCATTTGCTCTAATTCGGAGTTTATTTTATTGTTTAGTTCGATTTTTGCATCAATTTCAGAAAGAGTGTTCGCAATATTATCTTGAATTTTTTTATCAGGTAAATAAGTCTTTACTTCATCTAAAAGATCATATGAAACAAAGGGTTGAGTACTACCTCGTAATCTTTTTTGTAAACCAGAATTTAAGAGTGAATAATATCCGAACTTAGGATTAACGCCATCTTTTATTTTACATATAACGCCATTGTATGTAACAAAATGTTTACCAGAAGCCCAATTTACAATTCCTGCATAAGCGCCAATGTGTCCAATTACTGGAGCGTCTTCGCTATTATAAATATTAGTAAATCCAACAGCACCATTGCTCCCGTAAATTGGGTAATCACCACCGATATCTTCAATAGTATTACCAGTCCCATATTGGAATTGATATAAATCACCAAGTACCGCGTTTCTGTTGTCTTTTCTATTCATATTTCAATCTCGTTAAATTCTGCAAAATATTTTCTTCCAACTCCTTTGATTCTTTAAAATAATCTTTCAAATTATCTTTAAATACCTTTATTTTTTTATCAAATTCATCACTGGTAATATCAATATATTCAATTTTTACATCAAAGTACTGTCCGGCACTGAAACTATAATTCTTTTCTTTTATTTCATCATAAGCTACTATAACAGATAAATCATCTACTTGCTCCTTTTTATTGAAAGTTTTAATTATTAATTCTTCCTCCTCTACTGATAAAACGGTCTTTTCATTTTTACCATCTAATTTAATCTTTTTTCCTAACTTTGAGGCATCCATTAAAACAACTTTATCATCACTATTTGTTTTATCAATAAAAATAACAGACACATTTGTTCCAGTGGTGGCAAATATATTAGGAGGCATGCTAACCACACCTTTTAACATTTTTTCATCAATTAATTTTTCTCTAATCTTTTTTTCTATTCCGCTTTGGGCTGTAATAAATCCAGTTGGAACAACTACCGCCGCTCTACCCTTATTTGAAAGCGAATGAATAATGTGTTGAATAAACAATAAATATATTGCCATTGATTGTTTCTTGACCTTGGCTACTTTTGGAATTCCGGCAAAAAATCTTTTACTATTTTCTTTCGTGTCTAAATCATCTCGCCACTTACTAAAATCCAACTTAAATGGAGGATTAGAAACTATAAAATCAAACTTTTTTAATTCTCCTCCATCTTTGTGATAAGGATCTTTAATAGTATTCCCTTGAATAATATTATGAATAGAGTGAACTAGATTATTCAAAATTAAATTTAAACGTAAAAGGTTAGATGATTTATCGGATATATCTTGAGAGTAAATAGTACATTTATCTTCTCCAATAGCGTGCGCTACGCTCATAAGAAGGGTACCTGAACCAGCAGAGGGGTCGTATACGCTAACATTACTCACTGGCTTATCTACTAAAATATTTGCCATTATTTTAGCAATCGCATGAGGTGTATAATACTCGGCATAAACACCGCCTCCGTCTCTATTATAATCTTTAATTAAATATTCAAAAATATGAGAAAAGAAATCAAATTTTTTTTCAAAAATATCTTCAAAATTAATATCAACAAGCTGATTAATAAGAGCTTTAGAAAAATTATCTTTTTGTTTTTCTGAAAAATTTCTCAAATACTCATCAACCCCATAAAACAACTGAATTTTATTTCCTTCTTCAGTCTTAACCGAAAAAACATCATTATTAATCTTTGAAATGTCTCTTAAAGTATCACTGAATAATTTAGCGAATTGTTCAGAGTTGGATTTATTATATAAGGTAGAAATAAAATGATCAGGATAAAGCCTAGCACTATCTGGGCTCATTTTTTTCAACAAAAATTCATATTCATCTTTACTATATTTTTTTATATCTTCTTCCCAGTTATCAGAATTTTTTAATTTCCTGTCTAATTGTTTCACCTCATAACCAAACTTATCATTCATGAATTTATACAAAAAAACTTGAGTGATAATTTTAAATTCATCACCACTATTACCTAAACCATAGTCACTACAAGTGCCTTTAAGATTATCAATTAGACTTTTAGTTTTAGAAATAAAGATTTGCTCTGTCATAAGGTTGTATTATTATATTCATATAGATATTCAGCAGTCGCATATTTATTAATTCTCTCCGCTGAAAGATTATCTAGCTTAACGCCATGATTTTCAAAATTAGAAATAACTATAGGGCTCATAAACTTGATAAAATATTCTTCATTCTGAACCATTTGTGAATTATCTAGAACTTTCTGATCAGCTTGTTTTTTTACATCATTTAAAGCTTCAAATATCAATGTTTCTCTTGTGTCTACATTTTTCTCCTCCCTGATTCTTTTATGAAGTCTGGCAAATTTTTCGTCCTTACTATATTTTGATTTAAGTAAATTATTCTTTCTGTTTAATTCTTTAATAGCTTCATAGATTTTTTCAAGAGAATGAATATTTTTATTCATTTCTTCTTGAGTAATTTCATCTAAGTTCTTCTTTTCAAATAATCTCCTTAATTCTTCATACAAAGCTATAAATTCTTTATCATTTTTATCAAAATTTCTAGCCATTTCTTCTCTTGTCTTTTTTAAAGTATTCTTTAGTTTATCCGCAATAACCATTTCTTCTTCAGACACTTTTCTAAAAGTAAATAGAACATCTTCAAGGGCAACATTTAATAGATTGTTAGTTTCAGTATTATTTTCTAACGAATCTTTCAGGTTGATTAAACTTAAATGATTATCTGCTTCGTTGTATAAAATGTTTAATTTTTTAAAATCTAATTTATCTAAAACATCATAATAACCAAGCAAGCGAATCATGTTATACAGATTTTTAGCGGACTCTAAAGCTTTCTTTATTTCTAAAACCTTATCTCTATTTTTAATCTCACTAATCTGCTGAGAAAAAATTTCGGCATTTTGTAAATCAAATTCAAATAACTTGTCCTTTATCTTTTCAATCTCACTTTCTACTTCATCCTTGGATAAAAATAGATTTGAATAAGTGCTCATTTCATCTCTCAGTTCATCTTGTAACTCTTCAAAATAGGCTTTATTTGTAGCGTCAAACTCTTTTCGAATATCCGCAAAATCAACCACATAACCATAGCGAAAATCTTGATATGGTCTATTGACTCTAGTTAGTGTTTGGAGTAGATTGTGTTTCTTAATAACCCTTCCTAAATAAAGCTTCTTTAATCTTGGACAATCAAAACCAGTAAGAAGCATATTATAAACAAATAACAAATGAATTTTACCTTCTTTAAATCTATCTATTTCTTCTTTTCTTTCTTCTTTACTGCCAACGTCATGAAGAATTAAGCTCGCTTTAAGGTTTTTATATTTGTTATTAAAAATATCAAACATTTTTTTAGCTTGATCTGAGCTGTCACAGACAACCATACCACCAATACTTGAATCTCCAAACATAACTCGACTTGTTTCAAAATCATTTACAATATAATCTAGCATCGGTTCAACAAATTTTTTATGAGAATAAATAATTCTTCTGTCTACATCACCCTTCAAAACTTTTATTTCTTGCAAAGCTTCTTGTAACTGCATTTTATATCCAGTTTCTATACCTTCTCTTATTAATTTTAAGGTATAACCATCGGCAATTGATGAATTGTAATAGTATTTATGTATATAATCACCAAATATCCCTCTAGAATTTCTATTCTCACCAATAAGTGGAGTGCCTGTAAGACCTATCATTATAGCTTCTCTATCAGATGAAAATAAATTAGCTAGAAAGCTTCCACTTGGATCATAGCTACGATGGACTTCATCTAAAAAGTATATTCTTTGAATATTCGTGTTATAAAGATTATTATCTAAAACCTCTGTATCTTCTTTAAACTTTTGTATATTTACGACTGTAATTTCCAGTTGCCCTTTCAAGTTATGAACAGTTCTATTGCTTTTAAAATCATTAATTAACTCTTCTTTAGAATTAACCGTATGAACAACCAAGCCACGACTAGAAAATTCTTGTCTAGCCTGCACCAATAAATCCAACCTATCAACTATAAAATAAAATTTAGGAATAATGTCCTTTTTTTGGAAATAATCTGTTAAATATCTAACATTATAAAAAGCTAAGGCGGTTTTACCACTTCCTTGAGTGTGCCATATAATACCTTTTTTCTCGCCACTATCAATTTTTTGCTCAATCGCTTTTGTAGCAAAAAACTGAGGATACCTCATTACATGTTTTTGGATACCATCAAATTCTTTTACATAAGCTATCCCATATTTTAACAGTGTTGCTAACCTATCTTTGCTAAATAGTGAAGTTATAATTTTATTAGTCGGAGATTGAGGGTCTTTGTTAATTATAAACTCTGGACTATGTTTAATAACGTTTAAATTGTTATCTGATAAAACAAAATTTTCCACATTTTCATCTGGTTTTTGCAAAATTTTATCTAAATCTAAAAGCTCAACGCTTTTATCTTCTTTAAAGGCGTTAAAAATCGCTTTTTTGGTTGAGGTGCTAGAGTAATAGGCACCCTCTATTTGATCGATTGAATCGTCATCATAGCCCATATTATTAGAGAAAACTAATAATTGAGTTATATTAATAAACTTTCTAAATTTTTTATTTTGAAATCTTACATTTATTCTATTTCTTTCAGCTATTATACCTTCTTTATTATTTGGCTTCTTAACCTCTATAAATACAAGTGGCATCCCATTAATCAACAAAGTGATATCAGGTCTAAATTCATCCTCATCATTTTTACATGTTAACTCAGTTACAACATGAAAAGAATTATTTTCAAAATTATCAAAATCAATAAGCTTTATTTTGTTCGAAAGGAGCATTTCATAGAACTGCTTCCCCAAATCCTCATTGTCCAAAGCTAAACTGATTTTGTCGTATAATCTTTGTATATCCTTATCATCAACTTCAGTATTTATCTTTTTTATGCTCTCATTAAAAATATCCACAAAAATATTTGTTTCAATGTTCCATTTTGCATCTTTTAAGGATATATATTTATACCCCAATCTACATAAATGAAGTATTGCAGGAATTTTTACTCGAGTGTTTTCATTAAAAGCCATATAAATCAATTTAACAAAAAATAACCAGAATTTATTTATTAATTCTTTATATTTAATTTATCATAAATTTACTAAAAAATCAATTTAATGTATTAGTCCACGTCATTTTGGAAAAAAAATTATTATTAACCAAATAATTCATCGGAGATACTAATTCAAGGCTCCAATGTGGTCTATCGGTATTATACCAAAGAAGCCAATCAATTAACAAAT
>DUUN01000092.1 GCA_012841535.1 Gallicola sp.
AGAAAACAGAGTATTTTTGTTTAATGACAATGATGATTTTAAGAAATATAGTAATGGACAAAATGGAGTTATATTTTTTGTAGATGAAATTCAATTATATTTGAATAGTTTAGAATCAAAAAATATCAATTTAGAAGTAATAACACAAATAAGCCAACAAAGAAAACAAAGAAAACATATTGTAGCAACTTCTCAAGTATTTGGCAGAATGGCAAAACCTTTGAGAGAACAGTTTTCTAATGTTATAGCTTGCAAATGTTATCTTAATTGTATTCAAATCAATAAAATGATAGATAGAGATTCTCTGGAATCAGACGATTCTACAAGTACTAATATAAGTGGTAAAGTTAAACGAACATTTATCTGGACACATAACCCTACAATGTATAAAAGATATGATACATATCAAGTTATTGAAAAAGGTAAATTTGTATCTGGTGAAAAACAAAGGAAGGAGATATACGAAAATGAACATAGATTATCAGCCGATAATAAATAGTATAGGAGATATTTTAAAAATTGCCATTCCAATTGGTATGTTATTTGGAGTATCTGGAAAGTTAGCTAATGCTCTTATATCAATGGTATTCGGTGAAAGGAGAGTAAAACTATAATGTATGATGAAAATTATATTTTATTTGAAGATGGAGAATTTGAGATATTAGAGGAAAATGAAAATGAAGATTATATTACTAATGAAATTACTGATTATCAAGAAATATTAATTTCTATTGATGAAGGTATTAAAATTCAAAATGAACTTATAATCACTTTTATAGTTTTATTTGCTTCATATTTTTGTTACCGTTTTATTTCTAAATTGTTTAGGTGGTGAATGTGTGAAAAGAATAATTAGCATTATAATTTTAATCACTTTAATATCAAATATATTTTTTTCAACTGTAAAAGTGCAGGCTTCTGTAGTTAGTCCACCAGTGACAGTAGATGGTGAAGTTACATTAGGTTGGGCATTATCTGTATTGTTTTCAATGTTTTGTGCTGAAAAAGGTATAAAACATGATATGACAAAGAAAGATATTGAAAATGGAATATTAAAGCATTATAAACAAGATGTTGTTATGGCAGATTTATATAATTATTTACTAGTAAATAGACCACATGTATTTACTCGTAATATGGATGCACAAAATTGGAAACATGTACAGAATTTAACTTCTCTTATGGAAGCACAAATGGCAGGTGAGCCAATTAGTATATGGGAATTTACAACTGCTAGAGATTTAGTCAAGTTAGATAATTATTTATTAGAGGGTATTGAAGAATGGGCTTTACAATATTTTGGACATGATTATTTAGAGATAGCAGAGGGAGCAAGAGTAAATGCATTGAGTGCAGTTGGCAGAATTGCAAAAATACAAACGTATAATGGTTTAACAGCTGAAGAAAGAAATGCTTTGTTAAATTCAGACGTATTTAATTATCCTTATATTGTTGTTATTGTACATAATTCAACTGGGAATCCTGCATATAAGAAAACATGGCAAGTTTGGGGATTAGATAATCAGCCTACAAAATTAGGCACATTTTATCAAAATGGAAAATTGTACGCTAATATATCTGGACATGGTTCAAGTGATATAAGACTTGTTGAATCATATCAC
>DUUN01000213.1 GCA_012841535.1 Gallicola sp.
ACATAAAAAAATTTATTAATATGGAGAAGATATTATGATAGGAATAATTGATGTTGGTGGAGGAATGAAGGCTATTTACAGTGCCGGGGTCTTAGATTATTGCCTAGATAAAAAAATATATTTTGATTATGCTTTAGGAGTATCAGCTGGAAGTGGTAATTTAACAACCTATACAGCAAGACAAAGAGGTAGAAATTATACATTTTACATTGATTATGTTTTTAGAAAAGAATATATGAGTATTAGAAATTTCATAAAAAAAGGAGAGTATTGCGATTTAGATTATCCCTATTCCGTTTTATCCAATGAAGATGGTGAAAATCCTTTAGATTATGACACTTTTATAAAATCTAAAACAAATTTAAATGTAGTTGCTACAGATGCAGAAACAGGAAAAGCAGTGTATTTTAATAAAAAGGAAATGAAAAGAAATGATTATTGGCTCTGTAAAGCCTCTAGTACAATTCCAATAGTAAGTAAGCCCTTTGTAAGGGATGGGAAAAGATATTATGATGGTGGTATAGCCGACCCTATTCCAATAAAAAAGGCCTTAGAAGATGGATGTGAAAAAATTATAATAGTATTATCGAGACCAAAAAACTTTAAAAAGTCACTAAGAAAATCCGATAAAATGTCGAAAATAATATTAAAGAAATATCCTGAAACAGTAGAGGCAATTTATAATAGGGCCAATAAATATAATAGGGTTTTAAATAAGGTATTGACCGATGAAAAATTAAGAAATAAGGTTTTAATTCTTGCACCAACAGATAATTTTGGTGTAGATACCTTATCTAAGAAGAAAGATGAATTAAATAGACTTTATTATATGGGTTATGATGCTGGAGAGGAAATAGAGGAATTTCTAAGTATTTAAAGTTAAGGCAGTTATATTTAAATAGATTTTTCAATAAATTCTAGACATATAGGCATCTTAAAATCACCTTGAAGAATTAGTAGAAAACCAATTTTTCAAGGTAATTTTTTTATAAAATTTTTGAATTTTCTATTCGAAAAATTCATTGGCAAATTCAATATTACCTCTTAATACAGCCATGCTGTTATTTAAATCTATAGCCATAAAAATATCGTCAGGTATATGGAAAGGTGGGTTTGCTCCAAAATAAGAAGCTGGCAGGTAGCCGAATTTTGGAAAATAACTTTCATATCCTACTACAACTATGAAGTTATAGCCTAACTTTTTTGCTATTTCATGGCCTTTTTCAATTAAAGCTTTTCCGATTCCCTGTTTTTGAAAATCAGGATGGACAGCCATAGGTGCTAAATTTAGAATTTCTTCATCACCGATTTTTGCTTTAGTAAAAAGTATATAACCAACAATTTTATTATTAACTTCTGCTACTAAGGATAACTCAGGTATAAAAGATTTACCCTGTCTTAGGGAATCTACTAGAGTATGTTCATTACCCTGGCTATAAGAAGCGTTTTTAAATGTAAATTTTATTAAATTATGAATATTTTTATAATCATTAGTGTTTTCTTGTCGAATAATCAATTCTATTACCCCTTTTAAAATATTTAGAATTGCAGGAATTATAACCATTATAACATTAAAACAGAAAAAATTTTATATTAATAATAAGGGTATAATAGTATAAGAGATAAAAGAAGAGAGAGGATAGTATGATTTTAATAAAAAATGGTAAATTAATAGACCCAAGGTCAAAGCTTGAAGAAATAACAGATATTGTAATTGACAAAGATATAATTAAATATATTGGGAAGGCCAACAATGAAAAAGAGTATGAATATGTAATAGATGCAGCTGGAAAAGTAGTTGCTCCAGGGCTTATTGATGTACATGTTCATTTTCGTGATCCAGGTTTAACCTATAAGGAAGATCTTTTTACAGGTTCTGCTGCAGCTGCAAAAGGTGGATTTACTACTGTTGTTTGCATGGCAAATACAAATCCTGTAATAGATAATGAAGAAATATTAAGGGGATTTTTAGAAAAAGCAAAAAAATGTCCAATAAATGTTAAAACCGTAGCAACTATTAGTAAGGGCTTAAAAGGGAAAGAACTTGTAGATATGGAAAAACTTTTAGAATTGGGAGTAGTTGGTTTTAGTGATGATGGAATCCCAATTATGAACGCCGGTTTTTTACATAAGGCAATGGTAAAGGCAAGGGAGTTAGATACACCTTTAAGCTTACATGAAGAAGATCCTAGTTTAATAGGCTATCCCGGAGTAAATGAAGGGGAAGTTTCATCTCAACTAGGAATTAAAGGTGCTCCAAGGGTTTCAGAAAGCTCAATGGTAGCAAGAGATAGTATGTTAGCACTAGATACAGGAGCAAAAGTTCATATGCAACATTTAAGCTCAAAAGAGGCTGTGGAAGTAGTAAGATTTGCTAAAAAGATAGGTGCTAATGTAACAGCAGAGGTAACACCACAACATTTTTCCTTAACAGATAAAGAAATAATTAAAAAGGGAACCCTTGCAAAATTAAATCCGCCTTTAAGAACAGAAGCCGATATAAAAGCAATAATTAAAGGCCTTCAAGATAAAACAATAGACATGATAGTTACAGACCATGCACCTCATAGTCAGGAGGAAAAAGCCAAGGAAATTACAAAGGCTCCAAGTGGACTTACAGGACTGGAAACCTCCCTAGCTGTAGGAATAACATACCTAGTAAATAAAGGTCATTTGACTTTAATGGACTTAATTGAAAAAATGACAATAAACCCTGCAAAATTATATAAATTAGATATAGGGTATTTAGAAGAAGGCTCTAAGGCTGACCTTGTAATTTTTGATGACAAGGAAGAATGGATAGTTGAAGAATTTGTATCTAAGTCAAATAATTCCCCATATATTGGTAATAGGTTAACTGGAAAAATAAAATACACAGTTTGCAATGGTAAAATAGTATATAAAGATGAAAAATAAGGCAGAGGCCTTATTTTTTTCTTATACTTACTTCTCCAGAAGAAAGGTATTCAATTTCGCCATTTTTCCTTAATACTTTTAACCTAAATTCATTGTCAATATCTAAGGCTGTAGCCTCTTCAGTTTTATTTCCCCTAAAAATATAAATAGGCTTATTTAAAATTAAGGATCTTTCTTTATAGTCCTTTAAAAATTCCTTATTTTCTATATTTGGGTAGTATTCAAAGAAATTATTTATTACTTCGGCAATTATCTTGTTTTTATAATCTTTTGGTAAATTGTCTTTATGGAAAATATGGCCTGCAATATCCTTTATTTCCTCTGGAAAATCACCGGAAGGTTTGGTTAAATTTAAACCAATACCTAAAATTGCATAGTCCATTGCTCCACCTTCTAAATCAAAAGAGGCTTCCGTTAAAATTCCACAAACTTTTTTATTGTTTAAAAAAATATCATTAACCCATTTTATTTGGGAATTTTCACCAGAAATTTCATCTATTGCCCTAGATACAGCTACGGCAGCACAGGTGGTTATATACAAGGCTTGACTTGCGTGTAATTTTGGTCTTAATAAAATACTAAGGTAAATACCTGAACTGGCAGGAGAATAAAAGGATTTTCCTAGCCGGCCTTTACCCTGTGTTTGTTCTTCAGCTATAATTATTTTTCCCTCTGGACAATTATTTTCAGCATATTTTTTTAAAAAGTCATTTGTAGAGTCTAAGGTTTTATGAACTTCAATATTTAAATTATCGATTTTTAAATATTTGTGTATACTTTGCTTCGATAAAATAAAATTATTTTCCAATAAACAATAGCCTTTGTTTTTTACAGAATCAATTTCATAGCCTTCTTTTCTCAAAGAATTAATGGATTTCCAAACAGCATTTCTACTTACATTTAACTTATCTGCTAAATAATTTCCAGATATAAATTCACCTTTATTATTTTCTAAAAATAAAAGAACTTTTTCCTTAACTGTCAAAATTTTCTCCTTATAAATTAATATTTCTTTTTAGTTTATTAATTATTATACTAGCTAGGCCGATTTTAACCAAATCAGGAATAATAAAGGGAAATACACAAAGGGATAGTGCCTTATAAATTGAAATATATCCACTATTATTTGTATAGACTAAAACAAACCAAATAGTTCCTAAAAAATAACAAACTAATAAGCCTATTAGCATTGCTCCTATTAAAAAAATATTTTCTTTAGGAAGTAAGTCTATTAAAATACCGGTAACAATAGCTGTAAATAAAAAGCCTAAAATATATCCGCCGGTAGGGCCAAACAATACTCCAAATCCACCGGTGAAATTAGAAAAAATAGGTAAACCTATTGCTCCTAAAAAAATATATAGTAGTATGGCTAAAAAACTTTTAACAGTTCCAAGAAGACCTATAGTAATAAAAATAGCAAAGGTCTGTAAGGTAAAAGGAATTGTCATTGGAATAGAAATCCAAGAACAAATGGCAATAATTGCAATAAATACAGATATGTAAGTTAAGTCCCTGGTTTTTAAATTAGATTTTAAATTAATATTCATTTATATAGTATCTCCTATTTTTTTTAAAAGTATACCAATAAATAAGAAGATGGTCAACTAAAATTATAATATGGTTGACTATATTAAATTGTATTATAAGCAAATTAAGTATAAAATTATATAGTACTATGTAAAAAGGAGATTTAAATGGAAGTTTATTTTACACCAATAGTCAGTGGTATAGTAGTATCTTTAATGATAATCTATATTTTAGTTATACCTGTGGCTATTTTTCAATATAGAAAATATGACGGAATAATGATAAGAAGGGATATAGTTCTTTTTTCCTTTATTTTATATATGATTACAGCATGGTTTATGACCTTATTGCCTTTACCGTCCTTTGATGCAGTTGCTGAAATGCCCGATATTGAACCGAATTTAAAGCCATTTTTATTTGTAGAAACATTTCTAGAAAGAACCGGCTTTAGTTTAGCAGATAGGAGTACATGGCTACCGGCATTAAAATCATCAAGTTTCTATACAGTTGCATTTAATGTTTTATTAACAGTTCCCTTTGGAGTATATTTAAGAAAATATTTTAAAGTGTCTTTTTGGAAGACAATTTTATTTGGTTGTCTACTTAGTTGTTTTTATGAAATAACCCAATATACAGGCATTTATGGAATTTATCCTAAGGCCTATAGATATGCCGATATTGATGATGTAATAGTTAATACCTTTGGAGCAGGATTAGGTTATGTAATAACTCCAATTATAAGTAGATTATTACCTAATTTAGAGAAGGAGAAAAAAGTCTATAAAGCAGGTGAAAGGGCAGGATTAGTAAGAAGGGCCCTAGCATTAATAGTGGATTTTTTCATAGTAAATATAATATACTCTATTTCAATATTTACCATAGGTCTATTTTTATACTTTATACTAGGAATAAATGTAGAAGGAGAGATATTACAGAATTTAGTAAGAATCTTTTCCTATATTCTTGTATTTATACTTATTCCAATTATTAAAAATGGAAATACTTTGGGAATGGAAATATTAAAAATACGATTGTTAGATAAAGATTCTAACTACCCAGGAAAAAGACAAATAATATTAAGAAATATTATATTAATTTTATTATGGAGATATAGTGAAATATTGGATAAATTTGATATGATTTTCAAGTCATCTAATATTGTTCTTGTTATAACCGGGATTATAGAATTGATTTTCATGGTGCTTTTTATAGTCTATATAATATCTATTATTTTAACAGGACTAAAGAAAAAGGATTTAATAGTCTATGATAAAATTTCAAAAACAAAGGTTATAATTGAGGAATAATCTTTTAAATTAATATTTGAAACTTAGTTAAGCTAGAAAACTATAATGGTTTTCTAGTTTTTTTTAATTAAAGGAATTTTTATAAAAATTTTAATTCTATGTTTTCCTTGACAATATTTAATTATCCTATATCATTAGATATGAATATAATACATGAATATTCACAAATAATATTCGAAAGGGGAATTTAATTGGTAATTAGCCGTAAAAACTTCACACCGGAAGATAAAGTAAAATTAAAAGCAAAATTACGTGAGATTTGCTCAACTTTTTGGGTTGATAGGGGATACAAGGAAACAAGCATAAGTGAATTTTGTAAATATGCAAATATTTCAACAGGGTCTTTTTATAACCTGTATTCATCAAAGGAGAAATTATTTTTTGAAACCTTAGAGGAAGTACAATCTAGTGTAAATAAAAAATTTATTGAAGATATTAAAAAAACTCCGTCTAAGGGAGGTTTTGCAGAAGCAATAGAAAATTTGTATTACGAATATGAAAGTAAGCCTTTTTTATATGATACAAAAGCTGTGGATTTTCAAGCCTTCTATAATAAATTATCAGTGGAAGAAAAAACAAAACTTGAAAATGACAATAGTGATTTTTTTAGACAAGCTATTGACCATGCAAAATTAAAACTAAAATGTCCTGAAGAAGTAGCCTTTTCTGTATTTAGTATATTGTTATCAACAGTTTCTTCAAAGGAGATGCTATCTAAATCCTGTGATTTTGAAAGGGCATTTAAATTTATGGTTCAAAATTTAGTAGAGGATATTTTTATTTAAAGGAGGAAGTATGAGAGATTTATTTAACAGCATTATAAAAATGTTAAAAAGTACAGCACCAATATCTATAACAATTAATATAATATTAGGTGTTGTTTTACTAATAGTGGGAATTTGGATGATTAAGGCCTATCCAATGAATAAAACTAGGTATAGAATTTGCTTTAGTTTGTCAGGCTTGTTTTTTGTTGGAGCATTATCTACAGGTGTAATTAATTATATAATTTAAAATAGATAAGGAGAATAGACTATGGTGAAAAAAATGTTTAATGTTATGGACTCTGCTTGTGACAAGGCAAATAATAGACTAAATACAAATATAAGATTTCCAAGGCCTACAAAAAAACAATTAAAGGCCACACAAGTATTAAATATAACAACAGGGGCAGCTTGTATAATTGCTGGAATGGTTACGCCTTATAAAAAAGTTGCAATCTTAGGAGGAGCAAGTCTTTTAGGAGCTTGTTTTGTAGGTTCTCAATTAAAAAATTTTGAATAATCATCCCTATCTGCAAGCCTATTCTATTTTACATATAAAAGCCTATTTATATTTGATAGAATATAAGGTGTTACTATAATTATTTTATTATAATAAATAGAACTTTGGAGGCAAATATGAATATGGAAGAAAGAATGGTAAATGGTTTACCATATATTGCAGAAGACGAAGAATTAAGAAAAAAATACAATTATGCACAAAAAAAATCATTTGAATTTAATAGATCATTACCACATGATAAAATATATAGAAAAAATATTATTAAAACATTATTTAAACAAACGGGAGAAAATTTTAAAATAACTCCTCCTTTTTATTGTGATTACGGCTGTAATATAAGTATTGGGGAAAATTTTTATTCCAATTTTAATTTAACAATCCTAGATGTTGCAGAAGTGAAAATTGGTGATAATGTTATGTTTGGACCAAATGTGGCTATATATACAGCAGGCCATCCAATACATCCGGAAAATAGAAATACCGGCTATGAATATGGAATATCAATAGAAATAGGAAATAGTGTTTGGTTAGGTGGCAATGTAGTAGTAAATCCAGGTATAAAAATAGGGAATAATGTAGTAATAGGCTCCGGTTCTGTAATAACTAAGGATATACCGGACAATGTAATTGCTGCAGGAAATCCTGCTAAAGTTATTAGGGAAATAACTGAAGAAGATAAAAAATACTACTTTAAAAACAGAAAATTCGATATAGAGGATGTGTAAAATGATTTACAAAAAAGCTAAGAGAATTTCAGAAGAACTTTCGGTAATAGGACTTGGAACTTGGAGATTTGGTGGCACTTGGGATAATTGGGACGAAAATGAATATATTAAGATTATTCATGAGGCTATAGATAAGGGAATAAACTTCATAGACACTGCACCTCTTTACGGAAATGGAGTTTCAGAGGAAATTGTAGGAAAGGCCTTAAAGGGAAAACGACATAAGGTATTTTTAGCTACAAAAGTAGGAAGGGTTTGGGACAAAACAGGAAAATCAGCATCCTATAATTTAACAAAAGATAGTATATTATGGGAAATGGAAAGAAATCTTAAAAGGTTAAAAACAGATTATGTAGACTTAGTTCATCTTCATTGGCCAGACCATAATACTCCATTAGAGGAAACAGCAGAAGCATTAAAAATATTAAAGGAGTCTGGAAAAACTAAATATGTAGGATTAAGTAATTTTTCAGCGAAAGATTCAGAAGAAATGATGAACTTAGTTGGAATAGACAGTCAACAAAATCTTTATAATATGCTGGAAAGAAATACTATAGATTATAGGAATCATAAATTAGAATATAGGACAGAAAAGGAAATATTACCAATAGTGAGAAAATATGGTCAGGCCTTTTTTCCATTTATTCCACTTTTCCAAGGTCTTTTAGCAGGACGGTTTTTAGAACAGGGAAAATATTATTCTAAAAATGATGAGCGTTACGGCAATCCAAAATTAAATGATGAAAATATCTATCCAAAATATTTAAATGCTGTAAATCAATTAAATAAAATTTCTAAGGAGTTAGACAAACCTTTAGTCCAACTTTCTTTAAATTGGTTAAGGCAAAAAGAAGAAGTAACGAGTATAATAGCAGGTGTTTCATCAGTAGAACAATTAAGGATTAATTTAGGATGTTTAGACTGGGAAATAGATGATGAAACCAATAGGAAAATTGAAGAAATTATAAAACCCTTTGAAAACATATAGAAAATAAGTCGGTATTTATACCGGCTTTTTTAAAAATAAAATTTAATTATTTGATTAACTAGGATGATATATTAAGATATTTTAATATAAAATAAAGTTAATAAAATATACTTTTTAAGGCTTTAAATAATTAAAAGGTTTAATAAATAGTGAAAGCAACGGATTAATCCGTTGCTTTTATTTTATTAACTGTGTATAACATAGTTATTATATTACACAAAAAACTGTAGCAGTTAAAATAAATTGTGATATAATACCCTAGATACTTAAAATAATTTATATAAACTAGTAGTAATATATGCTTACATATACATAATAAATAAGATTGTGATAAAGTACTAAAAACTTAATTGGCAGAGGATATTTTATGGAGAATAAGGGTTTAAAAAAATTAAAAAAAGTTGAATTATTGGAAATACTAGTAAAATTATCTGAAGAGAACGATAGGCTTGTTGCAGAGAATAAAGAACTTAAGAAAAACTTGGAAGATAAAAATATAAAAATAGCAGAATCAGGTTCTATAGCAGAAGCGGCATTAAAACTTAGTGGAATATTTGAAAGTGCAGAAAAAGCTGTAGAATTATACCTACAAAATATAAAGAATAACAATATAGAGGCTTAAAATAATTATTAGATTTGGGAGTAATAATGAATATAAAAAATAGACCCTCAACGGAAGAGTTAAAAGAGGAATTAATAAGTATAAAAAGAAAAAGGAATTATTTTAAAACACTCCGAAACACTATTTATATTTTATTAATTGTTGCAGCTATATCCATATTAGTAGCTACAATGTTTTTTCCGGTTCTTCAAGTAACAGGAACAAGTATGGAGCCAACTCTTAAACCGGGGCAAATTATTCTTACAGTTAGGAATACGGATTTTAAAAGAGGAGATTTAGTTGCTTTCTACTACAATAATAAAATTATATTAAAGCGTGTAATAGGATTGCCGGGAGAATATGTAAATATAGATAAAGAAGGTGTTGTAACGATTGATGGGAAAGCTATTAAAGAGCCATATTTAAAGGAAAGAAGTCTTGGAGACGGTGATATAGAGTTTCCTTACCAAGTACCGGAGGGAAGAATTTTTGTATTGGGAGATCATAGAAAAACATCAATTGATAGTCGCTATGAGTCAATAGGAGCTATAGCAAATGATTTAATTTTAGGGAAGGTAGTATTTAGAGTTTGGCCAATAAAAAATTTAGGAAAAATTTGAAATAGTCCAAGTATTATATTAAGGGGTAATAGTAGAGTATGAAAGATTATTTAAAGTCAATTTTAAAAGAATTATTAATAAATCATAAAAAGAAAAAGTATCTATATATTTTTTTATTTATACTATCGCTATTAACTGCCTTTGGAATATTTAATATTATGATGAAGCCGGCAATTGGTGAAGAAAAGAGCAATCCATTAATTACATCTACTTCTAACAATATACATGGTGAGTCAATAAATATTACGGCAATGGCAGAAAGAGATGAAGATAAAACCTATTTTTGTATATTAAGGAATAATGAAGATTCTAAGTTGGAAGATTATCTTGATTTTAAAAACAAGGACTTGGAAATTAAGATAAATCAGAATAAGATTATAAAATTACATAAAATTGAAGAAAAAGACAAAGATGGCTTTTGGTTTGTCTTGGAAAAAGAAGAAAACATAGATTTTGATTTGTTTTTTAATACTGAAAAATTTAAAA
>DUUN01000825.1 GCA_012841535.1 Gallicola sp.
CACAAAAGAAACAGTCTTTCATTGAAGGAGCTATAGATAAGCAAAACTATGATACGCCTAAATATCATAATCAGTTTTTAAAGATATGTAAGTGTTTGGATGAATTAGGTGTTGAATATAGAGATGGTGATAAATATTTATCATTTGAAGTAGTAATGGAACGGTTAGCACAAAAATGGAATAATTGTATAGAATAAACGATTGATTAAGAAAAGGAGAATAAAATATGAAGAAATTGAAAAATTAATTGATGTTGAGTGTATGAGAGCAGGAGTTCCACTTTCCATTACTCCGAAACCAGTTTTAAAAGAAGTACCTGAAATACCACAACCAACTACAGAAATATATATGGTGGATAGTTATAGTTTTACAGATAAGAATGATGCTGATGAATTGGCTGCATTATTATCTAATGTAACATCAAGAGTAACCACCGATTACAATTACAATGTAGGAAGCCAATATAAATACTACAAGAAGTATGATACTCCGGTTAGTGTTAAGAAAACTCTATGTTATTCAAAAGAAGAATATAATGATTTTAATAGTATATTAAAGACAAGAAAAAAAACAGAAGATTATAATCACGATATTATGAATGACTATAATGAATTAATGTCTGAGAGAAGAAAAACAGTAGATAAGGTATATGAAGCAATTAGTGAAGCAGAGGTTGAAGTTAGGAAAATAAATAACGCTTTAAATATCTATTCAAAGTATGTTGAATTATCTGGTGGTGATGAGGGAATTGCAAAGAAGTTCTTTACGCAAAACGATAAGGTATCGGAGTATTTAGATGTTGTGTTAAAGAAATATAACAGCAGTAAGACTGTATAAAAGAGGCATTTTATTTGGTTAAATATCAAATAAAAGTGATATAAAACTATAGCAGAAAATGAAAGGAGATTTTAGTTAATCCTAGGTAAAAGAGTACGTACTCACTAAGACGTTAGTGAATGATAAAAGAAGATTATAAATTATTTAATGGTGATTGTTTAGAAATAATGAAAGATATACAAGACGAATCAGTGGATTTAATATTATGTGACTTACCTTATGGAACAACTGATTGTACATGGGATACTATAATTCCATTTGATAAATTGTGGGAACAATATGAAAGAATAATAAAAAATGATGGAGCAATTGTATTATTTGGAAACGAACCGTTTAGTAGTGCTTTAAGAATGAGTAATTTAAAATTATATAAATATGATTGGAAATGGGATAAAATACAAGGAGCAAATTTCTTAAATGTAAAATATCAACCATTGAAAAACATTGAAGATATTATGGTTTTTAGTAAAGCAAGAATAACAAATGGGAAACGTGTTCCAATAAAATATAATCCACAAGGATTTATAGAAAAGATAGAAGATAAAGTTAATACGTCAGATTATGATGGTACGTTTGGTAGTTCAAGTGTAAAAAAAGGGAAAAAGTTTAAAACAACTGGAACAGGTTATCCAAAGTGTTTAATACAATTTAAAAAGGATAATGACAAATTACATCCTACTCAAAAGCCAGTAGCATTACTTGAATATATGATTAAAACATACAGTAATGAAGGTGATATAGTATTAGATAACTGTATGGGATCAGGAAGTACGGGTGTAGCAGCAAAGAATTTACATAGAAAATTTATAGGAATTGAATTAGATAGTACATATTATGATATAGCCAAAGAACGTATTTTATCTGCTTAAAGGTGGTGAA
>DUUN01000177.1 GCA_012841535.1 Gallicola sp.
AAAAGTTGAAACTATTTTTGAAAAAATTGCTATAAATAGTAACGACAATATACTAAAAATCATATTTTCAAAATATATAATTTTCTTTAAACTATTTATTTCCATACCAATAGCCTTATAAATATAAAAATCTTCCCTTCTAATTTGAATCCTATACTTTAAATTATTAGTTAAATTTAATAAAACTAAAACAAATGTTACAAAGGCTATTCCATAAATATAAATTAATTCCTTTCTATACATAGTGTCTACCTTTTCTTTTTCCTCAATTAAACTCCTAGCTGTAACTTCTCCATTTTCAACTGCTAATTCTATTAATTCCTCTTCAATTAGCCTATCTTTTGCCTCGCTTGAAGATTCATCCCTATTTACGTTAATTGTTAGATAAGTAGGATTATTAACTATTTTTCTTATATTTTCTTCACTTGTTATAAACAATGGGTAAACATGTTCTAATAAAGACACTGATTTCATATAGGGGTAATAGACTATTGCTGAGACTTTATACTCTTTTTCCAAATATTTTTTAGTATTATCTGAAAAATTCCAATATTCTTCAGAATTTATATTATTAATATCCGTATATTTGATTGTAATTGTATCTCCAACTTTATAATCCATAATGGCTAATCCGTTTTTAAAATAACCAACTGTCCCCTTGGATTTTCCATGGATACTAGTTCTTGGCATTGCAATTATTATTTCGTTTTCTTTCAAATTTCTACTATTAATACTACCTTCTACAATATATCCTTTTAATTTTTCTATAGCATTACTATTGTAGCCTTTTAATTTAGTATGATATAACTTTTTAAATTTTTCTTTTTCTCTAAGTGGAAAACCATAATTAGAAATTACTATCTCTTCTTTGCTATTTAAGTATTCATTATTTCTCTTTTCATTATTATCGATAACCTTAACTGGTAAAGCAATTTGAGTTTCTAAACTCTTTACTCCATCAATATTTTTAATATTATTTAAAGTTAATTCTGAAATTCCCTTATTTAAATCCATATCATCATAAGCAGTTAATAAATAATCACTATTATAAAAATTAGTTCTATTTTGTATGTTATTTATTTCTTTTATCAAAATTGATTTGTATGCTAAGCCATAAAACAAGGTTCCTCCTATTATTAAAGACAAAATCACCATAAAAGAAGTTTTACCACTGGTAAATATATATTTCATACTTAATTTTTTTAATAATAGGTTTTTATTTTCTTTTCCTGTCATATGAATTAAATTAAAATTATCTTTAACGCTATTACTATGTCCTGTAATATTTTTTATTATAGATACTTCATTTATTATCTTGCTTCCTTTCACTCCTATAAATACAACAACTATAGAAAATACTATTATACTTATTAGAATTTGATTTATTGGATAAATAATATTAAACTCCTCTAATTTTCCCCAAAAAAATATTTTTAAATTTTCATCTTTTGAGAAATTAATTATTAATTTTACACTTAGAAACCCAAGTATTATTCCTATTGGTATACTATAAAAATAAAGTTTTAATAATTCTAGCACCATTATTTTTCTTACTTGTTTTTTTGTTACTCCAATTGCTCTTAACATACCAAATTGTTTTTCCCTTTTTATTAGAGATACTCTATATATTCCAAATATAATCAATCCACCAATTAATAACAATAAGGTATTTAACTTTATATTCGTTATTATAAGTTCTTCTTTGTTTTCAAGCCAGGGATTTTTTACTATATTTCTATTATGAATTTGTAATTCATTTTCTATTTTTTCTATTTCTTTTTCTTTATTTACATTTTCTTTAAATTTCAAATGTACTAAATATTCTTTAGAATTATCATCTATCAAATTGGTATATAGAATTATGCCACCACCCATCTTATTTAATGGCATATCATTTAATATTCCAACTATTTTATATTTATTACCTGCATTATCTGAATTTATTGGAAAGCTAAATTCTCCTCCTACTATAGGGTTTATTCCTAAATTTAGTAATGCCCATTTTTCAGCTACAATTTCATTATTATTTTTTGGCATTTCCCCTTCAATTAATTTTGAAACTTTTAAAATCGAATCTTTATTAGCAGATATAATTACAGCTGACTGATTATTTTCCGTTTTTACTGTAGACAAGTATCTTTCCATTCCTAAGTTCTCAATAGTCTTATTTTCTTGCAGCTTTTTTGTTTGTTTCATTGATAAGTTTTTTATTTCATAATCCATATTTGTATATATGAACTGGTTTTGTATTGATTCGAGTCTATGATTTGTATATAACATTGTTGTTAAACTTACTATTAAAGTTATAATTAAAGACATTCCTAATAGTAACGATAATGAGTTCTTTTTATATGATTTTATAAATCTATTGGTTAATAATGAAATACATTCTTTGTTATTTATTTTTACCATTTTTTACCTCTTTTTTAAATAATTATTCCATCTTCCAATCTCAATACTCTATCAGCAAGTTGAGCAATTTCTTCATTATGTGTAATAATCACTGTTGTTTGATTAAATTCCCTACTTGTTACTTTTAATAAACCCATTACACTTTGGCTTGTCCGAGAATCCAAATTTCCTGTTGGTTCATCAGCTAAAATAATTGCCGGTTTTGTTGATATAGCTCTAGCTATTGCAACTCTTTGTTGTTGTCCACCGGATAAAGTATTTGGTAGGCTATTTAGCTTATTTTCTATACCTAAGGTTTTAATTATATTTTTAATATATTCTTCATCTAACTTTCTTCCATCTAACTTTATAGGTAATATAATATTCTCCCAAACAGTTAACATTGGTATTAAATTAAATTTTTGAAATACAAATCCAATATTTCTTCGTCTAAAAACCGTTAATTCTTCATCGTTTAGTTTACTTAAATCCTTCTCATCTACTATAATTGTCCCTTCAGTTGGATTATCTAACCCACCAAGAATATTTAATAAAGTCGACTTGCCAGAACCACTTGTTCCTACAATAGCTAAAAACTCTCCTTTGTTTATTGTTAAATTCACTCCATTTAAAGCACAAACAGAAGTTTCACCTTTTCCATATATCTTTTTCAATTCTTTTGCCTTTACAATTTCCATATTAATTTACCTCATTTTATTAAAATAATTTAAAACAAAAAATCTATATTGAATATTTCAATATAGACTTTATCATATAAATGTTTCAAACTAATATCCTAAATATAACAATATTGATATATTTAAATAGGCAGAAATACTGAAAACATTGTTCCTTCACCTTTTCTCGACTCTACTTTTAAATAACCTTTTTCCATGTTAAT
>DUUN01000403.1 GCA_012841535.1 Gallicola sp.
TTTGACGGAGTAAGAGGTTGTGAGTGTGAAGAGTGCGAAAAAATAGTAGAAAGTAATATACAAGATTTGATAAAAGACGGATTGGTAGAAAAGGTAAGTGATTAATATATGAATCTAAATGAATTAATAAAGAAGTATGAAGAAGAGATTAATAACATGTACAGTGTAAGTACCGTTGATGGACATAGATTTTTAAAAAATATAACAAAAGTTGAAAGAGTAATTGCTTTAAAAGAAATACTACAAGACTTAAAGCAATTAAAAGAAAAAATAATAAAAAGACAATTCACAAAAAGTTATATATCAACTAATCAAGATAATTCGTTGATGGCAGTGGAAAGTATGATTAAAGAAATAATAGGAGATGAGTAGATAAGATGAAAGAATATTTTTATGAAAAAGATGAGAGCGGAAAATACTTTTTTGAGATACCAAAAGTACGTGATGCTTACGAGTGGGAAGAAAAACAACTTATACCTACGTTACAAGCATACGACATATTTGGAACAGGAATGAAAGAAAGCACTTGCTCTTACTTTGACAAAGGTAGTGAAGAGTTACAATTTATAAGAAATGTTATAAATGAATATGGCAGTATATCGTTTGGCGACACTTTGACAATTGGAATAGTAAAAATGACGGAAGAAGAATTTAATAATCTTCCTGAAGTTTGAAAAGAGGTGTATAAGTAAATGAAATTAGAAGTAGGAATGTATGTTAGGACAAAATTAGGAATAATTGCCAAATGTATCAATGTTTTAGAAGATTGTTCTTATGATTTTGATAGGGTTGTTTATCAAGATAATTACAACGAAGATGGTTTTATGGAATTTCCATATTTATTGATTGACAAATATGTATCTAAATTCAGTTTTAATATAATAGACCTAATAGAAATAGGAGATTATGTTAATAGTTATAAGGTTACTCATAGAACGAAAAGTCTTTTAGGATTTGAAGACGGACAAGATGGGGATTGGTATTTGAGTAATGAAAATATTAAATCAATAGTAACAAAAGAACAGTTTAAATCGTTAGAGTATGAGGTGTAGGAATGTTAAAGATAAAAGACAATGTGGACTTAAAAGAGTTAGAGAAGTATGATTTTTGTGAATATGAAGAAGATATAAAAATAGATGGAATACCAATATTGTATGACAAATATTGCTACAAAGATTTTTATATTTACATAACAAGAGATAGGAAAATATATGGTGAACAATGTGATTATATCAAAGGTAATGTTTTAGGAAACGAAAATTTTGATACATTATATGACTTAATAAAAGATGGATTAGTAACAAAAATAGATTAGATTTATTTAGGAGGTAGAAATGAAAAAATACATAAGAGGTTTTGATGTTAACAGAAGAATAGCAATACCTAAAGAAGTGTTAGAGGAACTTAAAATTAATTATGAAACAGATCAGATGAAGATAGTTATTAAAGATGGAAAAATAGTATTGGAGAAAGTATAGTATGGTAGAAGAAAAAAAACCAGTAAATGCTCCTGATATGGTTAAAGCATATTATGAAATAGAGAAGTTAGAAAACAAAAAAGAAAACTTAATAAAA
>DUUN01000360.1 GCA_012841535.1 Gallicola sp.
TATTTAATCTACTAAAGCTAAATATCATATCATCTAAAATAAAACTATCTACCTTAGCCATTTAATTCCCCCTTATGTAATTAAGTAGGGGAGAATAATCTCCCCTAAACTCTAAAATGGGATGTCATCATCCGAATCATTATCTTCTGTTATATTATTGTTTGTGTTTTCTAATAGCTCATAATCAAAAATAATAACATTTAGATATGACTTTCTATTTTCGCCTTCCCCACCCATTGTATTTGTAATTTTACCTGATAAGATTTTTATTCTGTCTCTTTCTTTAAGTTCTAAAGATTTTTCTTTGGCATTTCCTACAAATCTAGCAAACCAATTTGAGTTTATATATTTTCCTTCTTCTCTATTGTCTTTTTCGCTAGTGCTAATTCTGCCCTGAACATAATTGCCTTTATCTTCTACAGACCACACAGTTGCAAATGGACATTGTGCTTTTTCACCAATTAAAAACATATATTATTTTACCTCCAATTCTTTTAGTGCTTTATATACTTTTTTAGCGGTATCAACATCAGAAATAGCATTGAAATTAGCTGAAGGTTTCCCTTTGTTAGTAAAATTAGCTTTTATCTTTTCTGCTATTACTTTTTTGTCAATACCACCTCCTGTTAGTTCATTAATCAAATCACTAATTGCCTTTTTAGCATTTTTTAATCTATCTTCTTCGGTCTTTTCTTGTTTTTCTTGCTCTTGTATATTTTTTCTTACTGGTGGTGTATAACCTTCGCCACTATTAGCCCATTGAATTAATTTTTTACCATGTGCCTCAGATAACAATACAGATCCTTCATGTTCAAATAAATGTGTATTGTCCTTTTGTACATCTGCCATATTGGTTTTTTGATCTAATAAAAAAGTACAAGTAAACTCATACTCGAAGCCTTCCCTTTGTTTAGCCCCCACGCCTAACTTTTTAATATTAGTTTTGCCTGAATTTGCATCTTTTTCCATTTCATATTGATCTTTACCTCTCATTGTTGCAATAATATGAATTGGAGAATCTGCAATTGCTTCTATAAATTTATTATGTCTAGGAGTGACTTTTGCCCATGCTTGATATGTACCACCTGCTTGAGCATGTAGTTCTAAACATCCACCCTTTCCTTCCCATTCATGAGAGGAACTATCAAGAATTAAAATATCATAACCTTCCTCAACAGCAAAATTGATTAAATCAACATATTTTTCTGGATGGTGCGGTGCTTCGATATCTACTATGTCATAATCAAATTCATTCGCATAATAATAGCCACGTTTTTGCTCTGTATTAGCAAGAAGAATTTTTACCTCGTCTTTACCTTGTTTTTTTAACTCTTCTACCATACCAGTAGCAATTCTTAAAGAACTATAGGTTTTTCCTCCACCACTTGGAGCCATTAATGCTAACTTTACAAAAATCTTTTCTCTTTTAGCCTTTTTTACCTTAAAACTCATATGTATTTACTTCCTCCTATTATATTTTTATTTTAATATATCCTATTACTATCTTTACTTCTTGCTTTGCTAACTGAAAACTCTTAGATAAATGGATCGTAAGTGAATTGTAAAATTTCTTTTAATAACTGATTATTTGAATTTTGTTTAAGAATATTTTCTTTTTCTGTTCTTGAACTAGTATCTCCTATTTGTTTAATGACCTTTAAAACTTCTAACATACCTAACCTCCCTTCAAATGGTAGTTTAATTTTACTATTATATTAGTATTTTGTCAAGTTTGAACAAAAAAGAAATTTTATTCAATCATTAATGTTTTCATAAAAGTAGCTACAACATGACTCATCTATCTCA
>DUUN01000753.1 GCA_012841535.1 Gallicola sp.
ATGCCACAGATGCTCCATTTCATGATAATACTATAAGAATTTTGAAACAAAAAGGGAATAACTGGGTTTCAGAGAAGATTTGTGATATTGAGGGTTCTTCTATTTATGGTTGTAGATACAAAGATAAATTTGTTTTTTCTACAACAGTAGAACCTGATGGTAGAGATTCGTCTCTTAAAAAATTACTGTTTGACAATAAAAGAGGGGTTGGTATTAAGGATAACTTTACTCATATTTATATAGGAAATTATCAGGATAATTTTAAAGATATATTTAAATTAGAGAAAGATATCTGGCCATACATATTCCAATTTGGTACAATAAAGTTTCCGTCCGGTGAAAATAGCTCAGATTATTTAGTTTTTGAACCTATTGCGACAAAAAAATATGATCAGAAATTAGTTAAATTGAAGATTGTATGAAAAGATTAATTTCTAATATTTATAATAGAATTGCATTGATTTCACCTTATGTTGAGGTGTTCTTACGTCAACTGTATTGGCGGAATAGTTCAAGATTCAAGAAAATTAAACCGGACAAAAATATCATCCCAAGCAATCAAAACAGTAAAATTGATTTTAATAAGATAATTGATTACCTAAAAGAATCAGGTCTTGGCCAAGGTAGCTTATTAATAGTTCATTCATCTTACGAAGCTTTAGAAGGATCAGGCTTATATCCTGAAGAGATAGTTGAAGAACTATTAAAGTTAGTAGGAAAAAACGGAACATTGGCCATGCCCGTTATAAGAAAGTTTAAAGGAGAGCCAAAGTATAATGAGATTCTAAATACATCGGTAGAAGACTTGGAATGCGTGTATGATGTAAAGAAATCACGTATTACAACAGGTCTTTTACCATACTATTTAATGAGACATGATGATAGTGTTGTTAGTAGATTTCCATTAAATCCTATGGTAGCTGTTGGGCCGTTAGCAAAAGAAATGATGAAGCATAATTTGGATGGTGAGTTACCATCTGCGCATGGAGTAAATTCTTCATGGAAATTTTGTGTTGATCATAATGCTATTGTGATTGGATTGGGAGTTGATTTGATTCATTATTTGACAATAATGCACGTTGCTGAAGAGGCTTATGCAAATTGGCCAGTAAAAAATTGGTATAGAAAGCGTAAATTTACTATAATTGATGGGGATTATAGAACTCAAAAAACTGTTTTAGAAAGAGAACCCAAATGGGGCATGCTTCATTTAGCAGAAAAAAAATTTGGTAATGATCTAATTAAGAGAAGGATTTTTAAAAATAATATTATAGAAAACACTCAGGTTGGTATTGTGAATTCTAAAGAACTTATAAATTTCCTAAATAGTAAAAAGGATAAAGCATATCCATATTATCTAACAAAAATAGCAAAATAACAGAATGTTATCAATGGATATTTTTTACTAGAAGTTGTACGAAAGTAAACTCATTTATAATTCACGTATATAATTTTAAAAGACAATTTAAAAATAAACAAAAATGGAAAAAGAAAAGTTTTTAGTCAAATTTGCAGAGCAATTTGATGAAACAGATGTTTCAGAAATTATGCTTGATACAGTATTCAAAAATTTGGAAGAGTGGAGTTCATTAACAGCATTATCAATTATTGCTATGTGTGATGAGGAGTATTCTATTAAAGTGACAGGCGAAGATATAAGGAATATAGAAACAGTAGAGGATTTGTACAAATTGGTAAATAGTAGAAAATAGAAATGTTTAATCCTTTTACTTTAAATGGTAAGACAATTTTTGTAACCGGTGCCTCTTCAGGTATTGGTAGGGCGATTGCTATTGAGTCCTCAAAAATGGGGGCTAACGTGATCATTACCGGTAGAAATGAAGAGCGATTGAAAAAGACCTATTATCTTTTGAAGGGAAGTGGTCATGGTTTAATTGTAGCCGACTTATCCGTGAAAGAAGATATTGAACGGCTTCATAAAGAACTTCCTGTAATTGATG
>DUUN01000239.1 GCA_012841535.1 Gallicola sp.
ACATTTTCAAAAAATATAATTTTCAATATTTCTACAAAAAGTTAAAGGGTTTTTTATATTTACCTATTAAGGTTAAACAAGTTTAACATCAATAGGTGGTTTTTAATACTTGAAATCTATAATAAAAATATTATTCTTAAAGAAAAACCTTCCTAAAGTAAACGTTATCATGTAATACATCGTTTTCTCGCATAGAAAAATGTTGAAATTTCAATGTTTTTAATGTTGACAATAAATGAAATCTCTGTTAATTTTTAATAAATATCATTATTTTTATTTTTAAATTACTATATAAAAACTGAAAGGAGATTTTATGGAGTTTATTGGAGAGGGTTTAACTTTTGATGATGTTTTATTAGTACCTTTAGAATCAAAAATTTTACCAGCAGATACTGACGTAAAAACTAATTTAACATCAAAGATAAAATTAAACATACCATTATTAAGTGCAGGTATGGACACTGTAACAGAATCAAAAATGGCTATTGCTATGGCTAGACAAGGTGGAATTGGAATAATACATAAGAATATGTCAATAGAAAGACAAGCAATAGAGGTTGATAAGGTAAAGCGTTCAGAGCAAGGTGTTATAACTGATCCATTTTTCCTTTCACCTGTACACAAAATATCAGAAGCTTTAGAAATTATGTCAAAGTATAAAATTTCTGGAGTTCCTATTGTAGATGAGGACAAGGTACTTTTGGGAATAATTACAAATAGGGATATTAGATTTGAAACTGACTTTGATAAGCCAATTGATGAAGCTATGACAAAGGAAAATCTAATAACAGGTGATATTGATATAACTATGGATGAAGCTTTGGAAAAATTAAAAGAGCATAAGATTGAAAAATTACCATTAGTTGATGATAGGTATAAGTTAAAAGGCTTAATAACCATAAAAGATATAGAGAAAACCGTTAAATATCCAAACTCCGTAAGAGATGAAAAGGGAAGATTATTAGTAGGGGCAGCTGTTAGTACTTCTAAGGACTGTTTAGAAAGAATTACAGCATTAGAAGAAGCAGGTGTTGATGTTATTGTTATAGATACTGCCCATGGTCATTCTAAAGGAGTTTTAGAAGTAGTAAAAATGATTAAAGAATCATTCCCTAATTTACAAATTATAGCAGGTAATGTGGCAACAGGCGAAGCAACAGAAGCTTTAATAAAGGCTGGTGCAGATGCTGTTAAGGTTGGTATAGGACCTGGTTCAATTTGTACAACAAGGGTTGTTACAGGTATTGGGGTACCACAAGTTACTGCTATTATAGATTGTTATAATGTAGCAAAGAAATATAATATACCAATTATAGCAGACGGAGGTATTAAATATTCTGGTGATATTACAAAGGCACTAGCAGCTGGTGCAAGTACTATTATGGCAGGGTCATTATTTGCAGGTACTGTAGAAAGTCCTGGAGAAATTGTTATATATGAAGGAAGAAGATATAAGGAATATAGAGGTATGGGCTCTATTGCAGCTATGAAAGAAGGTAGTAGCGATAGGTATTTCCAAGAGGACAGCAAGAAGTTTGTTCCAGAAGGTGTTGAAGGTAGAGTACCTTTCAAAGGAGAAATTACTGAAATCATCTACCAATTAATTGGTGGAGTTAGGGCTGGAATGGGTTATACTGGAAGTAAGACTATATTGGATTTACATGAAAGAGCTAAATTCATAAAAATTACTTCTGCTTCCTTAGTAGAAAATCATCCTCATGATATTACTATTACGAAAGAATCACCAAATTACACAACATCTTAATATTATTTTATAATAGTATAAAATTATAATTTTTAAAATTTGAAACAAAGCTCATTATGGGCGAAAGTATATCTAGGGTTCCGAAAGCTTAAAGCTTTGCTGGTCCAAGCGATATAAATACACAAAGTATTACACCTAAGGGATAAAAGCCCAGAAGGGTAGGTTTCGCCTAACCTACCTTTCTGAGCTTTTTCTAATAATAAGGAGAAATATATGGAGTTATTATATAAGGGAAAAACTAAAGATATTTATAAAGGAGAAGACGGAAATCTAGTTTTACAATTTAAAGATGATGTTACAGGAGTAGATGGACATTTTGATCCTGGTGCTAATCAAGTAGGATTATCAATTGAAGGAGTAGGAAAAGAAAATTTAAAAATGTCTAAATTCTTTTTTGAAAAGTTAAAGGAAAATAATATTGCTACTCATTATGTTTCAGCTGATATTGAAAATAATACTATGGTTGTAAAACAAGCTGAAGTATTTGGTAAGGGACTAGAAGTTATATGTAGATTTAAGGCTGTAGGAAGCTTTATTAGAAGATATGGATTATATGCTAAGGAAGGTATGAACCTACCGGCATATACCGAAATAACTTTAAAGGATGACAAAAGAAATGACCCTCTAATTACTAAAGATGCATTGTCTATTTTAAATCTTTTAGATGAAGAGGAATATCATATGATAGTTGGTCTTACTAAAGATATATCTAGAATTATTAAAAGGCAATTAGAAGAAAAAGGATTAACTCTTTATGATATTAAATTAGAGTTTGGAAAGCTTAGTAGTGGTGAAATTATATTAATTGATGAGCTATCCGGTGGAAATATGAGAGTTTATAAAGGTGATGAATATATAGATCCGATGGAATTAGGAAAATATTTATTTTAACAAGCAAATATAATAAAGTATATCTAGGGTTCCGAAAGTTAAAGACTTTGCTGGTCCAAGCGATATAATTGCTATGCAATACACCGAATGGAGAAAAGCCAAGACGGGTAGGTTTATTAACTTACCC
>DUUN01000054.1 GCA_012841535.1 Gallicola sp.
CAGTATTCCATCATAAAAAATTATATCACAAATAAGACGTTTTGTATTATGGCCATTGGAGTAGAAATTAAGAAAATTCTCTCTTTTTTGGCTCTTTTTAGTATGCATTGAACATACTATCAACATATATTCAATTATCTATGAACCTATAACCAACATACTATCAACACGGCCGTGCACATAGATTATTGGCCGATTAAAGAAAATTATTGTTTTAAATATAAAGTTATTTGATCTGTTTTATTTTTACTATTTCTATCTTTAGATGAAATTATAATAAATTGATGCTATACTAATAAATATAAGGAGACTAAAAATGGATAAAACTAAAGAACAAGAAAGAGAAAAAAAATTATTTAAATTATATAGGGATTATTTTCATTTAAATGAAGAGTTGCGACATGCTAAACTGACATTAGACTTATCAGTCCGTGACTTCAGTTATATTGAAAGAGAATTAATTAGAGTTAGGAAAGAAATAAACGAGTTAGAAAACGAATATTAATCTCAAAAATTAAATAATTAAAGTTTTAAATATTAAATGCTTCTAGAATAAACAAAAAACACTAAGTCTATTGAAAAATAAACATAGTGTTTAATTCTTTGTGCTTCTTTTTAGAAGCATTTTTTATTTTCTCTTATGTTTTTAGATATTTTTCTAATAATACTAATTCAACTCTTGAAGTGTCCACAATGTTAGAAAGTCTTTCTTTATCTTCTTCATCTAAAACAATTAATATCTCTGAGTCTCCAAGAGCATAAGTCATTACACCGTTTCCATGATAAATATGTTCAACTAATTTTAAGGCTAAATCAATGTCTCTTTTTATTACTGATGAAACACTATACATCAAACCGTCATATTCTAAATTCGATGGGTGTTCATTTTCTTTATCATAATAAGTATTAAATAAATCGTTTTTTTCTCTAATCACCGGATCTTTGACTTTTATTTCACGTGGTTTTATATTTTCTAAGGCCTTAATTTTAATTGTTTCTTCATAGCTTTTAGCTTCAACTTCGGACAGTTCAAGATATTCTTCTATTCCAACTTCTAATTTCTTACAAATATTTTCTAAAAGTTTAGCGGTCATAATTGCATCATGCTCACTATTGTGATTTATTAACTCAGGATGCTCTTTATCTGTTAATTCCTTCAATGAATTAGCTAACCCTTTTGATACATTATCATATTCCATTAACATCTCAGCTAAATCATAAGCTTTAACTTCAATTGGCGGAAGGTTGTATCTTGTTACAGAATCATTTATATACTTTAAATCATTATTTACAGCATAACCAAATATTCCACCATATTCTTCCGATAAGACTCTTTTAATTTCATTATATTGATATGGAAATGACTGAAACAATCTATAAAAATCCGGCTTATAGGCTAACTTAGCTTTAGCATTTTTTTTGCTAACAAGATACCAGTCAAAGTCAGATTCTGGATCCATTATAATATCTTTTGATTCTAATAATTTAAATTTTTCATCTACTATTGCATAACCAAAGGAACACATCTTACATACACCTTCAGACGAGTTTGCACATTCGATATCAAAGAATAAATACTTCATTTTTCACCATCCTATACTTTGAAATAACGGTTGATAATTAGTCAATCGTTGTAATCATGTCATATTTTATATTTTTTGCATAGTCAATATTATCGCCATAAATTGACTTCAAATTCTCAACAGTAATTATTTCACGACTCACACCATAATTAATTATTTTATTATCGTGCAACAATATACTAAGCCCTCCCAAGCTAAGAGCATGGTTTGGATTATGTGTTGATAAAATAAATGTTTTGTTATTATTTAAACTTTGTTTCTTTAATATTTTTATAATATAAGCTTGATTTTTCAAATCCAATGCACTCGTTGGTTCATCTAGTATGATTATCGGACTATCTTGAACAAATGCACTGCATATTGACACTATTTGTTTCTCACCACCAGATAATTTATTAATCTTTTTATCTAATAAGTGCTCTATGTGAAACATTTTCGACGTTTCTCTTATTCTATCTATGTCATCCTTACTTGGAGATTTATTAACATTCATTTTGTTTGAAAGAGAGAAAGATAAATAATCAATAACCACAAAGTCATAATCTGCATTTACAAGTTGAGGTACATATGAAATTAACCTAGATTTCTCATTAAATGATAAGTTGCTTAAGTTTTCATTATTTATATATATATTTCCATTAGTTGGCTTCAAAATTCCTGTCAATAATTTTATAAATGTTGTTTTGCCACTACCATTTAATCCTATAATACTTACAACACTAGATTCTTCAATATCTACAGAAATGTCATCTAATATTAATTTGGAATCACTATTATATCTAAAGCTTAGATTTTCAACTTTAATCATATCTATTGACCTCATTACTCGAAAGCACCAAAATAACTATAAATATTGGTACTCCAATAAATCCTGTAACAGCACTTAGTGGTATTTCAGCTTGAAATATACTTCTTGATAAAA
>DUUN01000223.1 GCA_012841535.1 Gallicola sp.
ATTTGTATAAATTTCTTCTAGAAGAATATCCTTGTTTCTGTGTTCATTAATTAATTCTTTCTTGTCTAAAATCAATTCATCAATTTTATTCTCCATTATTTTTATTTTTTTATTCTGTCTTAAAGCATACCCTAGAGTAACAGAAAAAATAAAAACAATAATAAAACTAAATATTTTATATATATCAAAATTCAATCTTAAGTAATAGATAGCTATTACGACTATAGAAAGTAAATACAAAAGAGCCATAGGTATATTTAATTCCTTTAATATATCTAATATTGGATTGACCATATATATGGTAATAATGAAAATATTTCCCCTAGCTAAATATATACCAAGTAAGATCTCCAACAATATTAAAACAATTTTTATATTTACATTAAATTTTTCATAATTTGTAAGATGGAAAAAAACAATATACAGTAATAATACAGAAAAATTTAATAATGACATACTCTTATTTAAAATGGCAAATACAAAAGCAAATATTATCATTAAATATCTTAATGTATATTCTAAATATCTTGTCATGTTTTTTCCTTTATTTTTTATTTTACAATTCATTATAGTATAACAATATCTATCTTACTAATATTATTAAATTAATTCAATCTATGTTCATTAAAATCTTATACTATTTTAACTTATCTGTAAGAAGTTATTCTCTTATAGATATTAGCTAATAAATTAACATGCTCTTATTTCCTAGTTTAACTATCTTCCTTTCTTCTTAATACCCTTCACAGTAATCCTTAAAGTAATTTTACCTATTTTTATAGATTTTATACTTTCTTACTATTCTAATTACTTCTATACATAACTTTTAAAAAATATTTTATAACTAGCTTAAAATTCTAATACTAAATAATTTGACAACTACTAGCTAATTTGAGATGCTAATATAGTTAAAGGAAGTGATAAAATGAGTAATAAAGAAACATTTATAAAGATTATATTCTCTATATCAGGCGTACTTATTATTGCATTAGGAGCGGCTATTTTAAATGTTGGCCAAGTAGGAGTCGATACCTACACTGCCTCAAATATTGCTATTGGTTCTTTATTTGGGCTCTCTTTAGGAACCTATCAATTTATATTAAATCTTATATTTTTATTTTTTATTTTTATTTTTGGAAGAAAGTATATTGGACCTGGTACTTTAATAACAATGGTCTCCATTGGTTTTTTAATAGATTATTTTACTAAACTCATATCCAATATTATTTTTTTTGATTTAACCTTTCCTTTTAAGGTTTTATTCTTAATATTGGGAACTATATTTTTCACTTTTGGAGTTGCCTTTTATATTTCAGCTGACTTAGGTGTTGCTCCTTACGATGCCATAACCCTCGTAATAACTGATTATAGCCATATTCAGTACAAGTATATACGAATGGCTCAAGATATCATCTTTATGATTTCTGCCTTGATTTTTGGAGGACCTGTAGGAATTGGTACTGTTATAAATGCATTTTTCAATGGTCCCTTAATTGATTTTTGGTATAAGAAAATATCAAATCCTTTAATAAGAAAAATAACTATTAAAAATTAAATTTAAACATAAAAAATTCATATATGCAAAGCATATATGAATTTTATAATTTTTTTATAAATTCCAAGGTAAATTTACTAGCCTTATCTGCTGCTATAATTTCAAAATCATCATAATCATCGTCACCGTCATCATCGGCTAAATCTGAAATACACCTTATTACCATAAAGGGAATATTATTTAAGTAGGCTGTATGAGCAATTGCTGCCCCTTCCATTTCAACACAGTAAGCATTAAAATTATTTATAAGTTCTTCTTTTTTGGAAGAATCGGTAATAAATTGATCTCCTGTAATAACCAGTCCCTCAAAATATTTTTTATTTTCTAAAACCATTCTTGCAATTTCCAAATACTTTTCTTCTGCTTTAAATGATTTAATGTAAGGAGAATATTTTTCTAATAATCTTGAGTCAAAATCATGATAGGTTAGTTCATTGGCAACAACTAAATCAGTATGACTTAATTTTTCATTTAATCCGCCTGCAATACCAGTATTAATAATAAAATCAGGTTTAAATTCATTTATTAATATTTGGCTTGTTATAGCAGCATTTACCTTACCTACGCCTGAATCTGTAAAAATAATTTTTTTATTCTCATAATCTCCTAAATAAAAAAGATGTCTGCCTATTCGTTTTTCTTCTATATTTGAAATTACATCTTTAAAAGCTCTAATTTCAGTATTTAGTGCAGAAACTATTCCTATTGTTTTTATATTACCAGACATTTTCAATTATACCTCCACCTACAACAATATCTCCATCATACATTACAGCAGATTGTCCTCTAGAAGGAGCTCTAACAGGTTCTTCAAATTCTATAAGCAATTTATCTTCTTCTTGAGTAACCATAGCCTTATATTCATTAACTCCATGTCTAATTTTCACAGTTACTTCCAATGGTCTTTTAATATCATCTACTGAAATTAAATTATAATCTCTTACTTCAATGTATTTTTTATACAGAGATTCATCATCAGATAAGGTTATTTCCTTTGTTATAGGATTAATTTTACTAACAAATACCCTTTTTCCTAAGGCAATACCTAGACCTCTTCTTTGTCCAATAGTATAATATACAATTCCCTTATGTTTACCTAGTATATTACCATCTTCATCTATAAAGTTTCCTACACCAACTACACTGGGATTTCTTGTTTTTATGAAATTTCCATGGTCATCTTCATTAATAAAGCAGATTTCTTCACTATCTTTTTTACTATAGGTTACAATCCCACTTTTTTCACCTATTTCTCGAACTTCATCTTTTGTTAAATCCCCTAAAGGAAATATTACCTCCTTTAATACCTCTTGATTTAAATTATATAAAAAATATGTTTGATCTTTTTTAGCATCTTTGGCTTTTTTTAACAAATATCTTTTTTTATCTTTATCGTATTCTACCTTTGCATAATGACCTGTAGAAATAAAATCTCCACCAAGTTTTTTTATTTCTTTAAAAAATTCACCAAATTTAATATATTTATTACATCTAACACAAGGGTTTGGCGTATAGCCTAGTGAATATTCCTTTACAAAACTTTCAATAACAGCTTGGTCAAACTCCTTCTTTAAATCTATAATATAATGTTCTATTCCCAAATCCTTTGCTACTAATTTTGCCTCTTCTGTAGCATTGGCCAATGAGCAATACTTTTCTTTAAATAATTCCCCTTCTGGAATCATATTCATAGTTGCACCAGCAACTTCATATCCTTGTTTTCGTAAAAGTAGCGCTGAAACTGAACTATCAACGCCACCACTCATACCTAATATTACTTTTTTAGTCATAACCCTCCTTAAAAAGCTACTATTACTCCTCCTGTATTTGCATATACAGAGGAAAGCATTCCTGTTTCTACAATTTCTATATTTTTGAAATTACATCTTTTACTTACATTATTTTTTAAATTCTTGGCTCTATCAGCTGCATCACAATGAGCTATTATTAATGTTTTATTTTCAAAATTATCATAGGTTTCTGCTATTGTATCAACTAATTTATTTGCAGCATTGTTATAGCCTCTGGTTTTAGCAAAAACACCTATTTGTCCGTTATCTGCCTCCATTACAGGTTTAAATGATAAAGCTTTTGCTATTGTTCCTGTAAATTTTGACATTCTTCCATTTTTTACCAGTGTATCAAATTTATCTAAAATAAAATATGTTTTCATATTCTCTATAAAATCTTCAACTTTACTTACTATATCTTCAAAATTTAAACCAGCTTCAATATATTCCTTTATTTTTAGAGCTATTAAGGTTTCTCCTGAAGCGGCACTTTTACTATCAAATACATGTATTTTTGCTTCATTTTCCTCTGGAAACATATTTTTTGCTAAAGTAGCATTGTTGTAAGTTGCACTTAATTTCGAGGATATTGTTACAATGAAAATTTCTTTTTTCTCTTTAAATTTTTCCATAAATAAATTAGGTGAAGGAGCTGCAGTTGTTGGTGCTGTTTTACTTTCATCAACATTTTTCATAAATTTTTTTAAATCCGTTTTACCATCATCTACAAAAGTCTCTCCATTAACATCTATATTAAAAGGAACTAATTCAACCTTAACTTCTTTACTTAACTTTTTATTTAAATCACAGCTTGAATCAGCTATTAAAATATAATCTTGCATACTTCCTCCTAAGAACATCTGTCCTCAATTATTTTTACTAATTTTTCCGCTTCTTTCCTTAGAACATTTTGGTCCTTACCTTCTATCATTACTCTTACTAAAGGCTCTGTTCCCGAAGGTCGAATTAAAACTCTTCCTTCTCCATTAAATTTTTCTTCTAATTTTCTTATTTCCTCTAAAATAAATTCATCTTTTTTATAATTGTTCTTATTTTCATTAGAAACTTTAGCGTTTATTAATACTTGTGGGTAGGTTATCATTAATTCATTTAATTCAGACATCCTTTTTCCAGATTCAAGCATTACTTCTAAAATCTTTAAGGAGGATAACATTCCATCACCTGTTGTATTATCGTCTAAAAAAATTATATGACCAGATTGCTCTCCCCCAAGAGAATAGCCATCTTTTCTCATTATTTCTAGTACGTATCTGTCACCAACATTGGATTTTTTCAACTCTACATTTATTTTGCTTAAGTATTCATCTAAACCAATATTAGTCATAACCGTACCTACTACTCCGGAATTTTTTAAGGTTCCTTTGTTTTTCATATGATAAGCACAAGCAGCTAAGTAATGGTCTCCATCTAATGTATTACCATTTTCATCAACTGTTATAAGTCTATCGCCATCACCATCATAGCTAAAACCTACATCAGACTTTGTTTTTTTCACAAGGTTTTCAATTTCTTCTGGATTAGTTGATCCACAATTTAAATTTATATTAAGTCCATTTGGTTCTGTATGAATTGCAGTAACATTCGCTCCTAAATCTTTAAATAATCTAGGTGCTATTTCATAAGTAGCTCCATTGCCACAATCAAGTGAAATATTTACTCCTGTTAAATCAAGATTTACTCTTGATTTTAAATATTCTAAATATAACTCCTTAGCATCTTCTTTAAATTCAACTGTACCTAAATCCTTACCTATTGGTCTAACATCTATTTTTTTATAATTTTCTATAATGTTTTCTATTTCTTCTTCTACTTCATCAGGTAATTTAAAGCCATCGCTACCAAAATATTTTATTCCATTAAACTCAGCTGGATTATGAGAAGCTGAAATAACTATTCCCGCCTCTGCACCATAATATTTAGTTAAGTATGCAATAGCTGGTGTTGGTATTACCCCTAGTAGATATACATTATATCCCATAGATGTATAACCTGCTACTAAGGCACTTTCTAACATATCTCCTGATTTTCTAGTATCTTTTCCAATTATTATTAATTTGTTATTGTCTTCATTTAATTTATATGCCGACGCTCTAGCAACTTTATAAGCTAATTCTGGAGTTAATTCCTTATTTGCCACTCCTCTTATTCCATCAGTTCCAAAATATTTTCCCATTTTTCCTCCTATGATATTATTCAATTTCAATAGTAATTTTTGAAGGACTAATTATAATATTATCTACTCCCTCAATACTTTCTGCTTGAATAGTAACATCGTGTTTGCCTTGTTTTAACCCTTTAATATCGATACTTAAAATAATATCATCTACTTTAATATTTTTTATTTTTTCCTCAGCTCCATATATATCAATATCTATATCATTTTCGCTATTTGGAAATAAAACACCACTATTTTCATCATTGTTTAATATTTTTAATTCTGAAAGTTCTTTAACTAACCTTTTACTAGTAACACCTGTTTCTTCTGAATGTGTAATTATTTGCACATCTATCGTTTCTTCTCCATTTTCTCCTGTTAATAATGTTACGCCTTCAGGTAAATCCAATTTAACTTTTAAAGTAGCATTACTAGTAATACCTTGTAAATCTATTGGCTCTGTATTTACTTCAGTAATATTCTTCAATATTTTCTCTTCACCAAGTATAGTTACTTTATCCTTACTTAGTTTTAAATCTGACATTGAAAAATTTTCAGGTTCATTTTTAACAACTGGTTTAATAGAAACCTGTTTACTACTAGAAATATAAATATTAACAGTAGCCTTTGTATTATCCATTATTAAGTTCTTCATTGGATCACCATTTCTATCATATACTTCAATATCTTTGGTGATTTTACCACTTTCTGTTATTACGGACAAGTCCAATGTTACTTTAACTTGGTCTTTATCTATTTTTGCAACTTCCTTTTTAAAACCGCTTATTTTTACTTCTTTCGGTACAGGTTCAGCTTCTATTAACTGCATATTATTAGATGGAAGTTCTCCTATTGTATCTACCTTAATAGGAAATGATTTTTCTACTTCTTCATCAAATTTAAAGGTCATCTTATCATGAGATTTATTAACTATAGTTACTCCATCAGGTACTGTATATTTTAAATCAATTTCTGCTGAATCCCCTGTTACTCCATACATATCTGCAGTTACAATAATATCCGAACGCTTAATTTCATTTAATTTCTTAATTGTCCCTCTAAGTTCAACATTTACAACTGGTTCTATTGGATCGACAATAGCCAAGTTCCTTTTTGTTAAATAATCTTCACTTTTTATTGTTACTTCTATATTCTTATAGTTAGCTGTAGTTGTAGGGTTTTTATCCATAACTACATAATACCAAAGTCCAATTGCAAATAATAAAGAAATTAATTTTAAATGCCAATTATTTTTCAATCTACTCTTCATAGTCATTCACGCTTTCCTCATTATTTACATTATAAAATTTCATTAAAATGTCTTCTAATGTTTCAACATCAATATATCTTTGTAATTCTCCTTTTTCAGCAATTGAAATTGTTCCTGTTTCTTCAGAAACTACAACAGATAAACAATCTGACTTTTCCGAAATTCCTAATGCAGCCCTATGTCTAGTACCTAATTCCTTAGAAATAGATTGATTTTCAGACATAGGTAAAAAACATGATGCAGCTTTTATAGTAGATTCCCTAATAATAACTGCCCCATCATGTAATGGAGTGTTAGGAATAAATATATTGATTAATAATTCACTTGAAATTACAGCATTTAGTAAAGTTCCTGTTTCTATTACTTCATTTAAACCCGTTCTACGTTCAAATACTATTAATGCTCCTATTTTTTGTCTCGCTAAAGAAGCTACAGCTCGAGTAATTTCAGTAGAGTTACGCTTTGCTGCATCATATTGTAGATCTACAAAGGATTTTTTAAAAAGATTACTTGTACCTATATACTCTAACATTCTCCTTAATTCTGGCTGAAAAACAACAATTATTAATACAAAACCTGCAGTCCATGCCTGTTTTAAAATCCATGAAACTGTATATAAATTTAAAATATCACTTATTATAGAGAAAAAGAAAATAGCTAAAATTCCCTTCATTAATTGTTCTGCCCTTGTTTCTTTAATAAGAATATATATTTTATAAATTGCTACGGCAACAATAAGTATATCTATAATATCTTGTACTCTAATTGTTGATATAAAACTAAAAAAATTATTTAAACCTTCTGTCATATTATCATTCCTTGTTTTTACTTCAACTATAATTTTACCATATGTTTAATATTATAAAAACAAATAATCTCGCAAAACACGAGATTATTCCAATATTTTATCTATTACCAAATTTACGGTTTTTCCATCAGTTTTGCCTTTGAATTTACCTAAAACCTCTTTTATAATAACTCCCTTATTTCTTTTTGTTTTTTCTAGATTTTTTTCATCTATGATATTAAGAATTTCTTTAGTTAATTCTTCTTCTGACATTTGTTCTGGAAGGTAACCTTCTATTATATCTATTCTTCTTTTAGTTTCGTCTATAATATCCTGTCTATTTTCTGGAGTAGCTTCTAAAGTATCTTTTAATTGTTTTAATTCTTTTTGTACAAAAACTAAAGCTTCTTCATCTGTTAATTCTTTTTTGTTTTCTTTTTCCGCTAAAGATATTGATGACATTAGCAAGGTAATAACATTTACTCTATCTCTGTCTTTTTCCTTCATTGCCTTCATTTTATCTTTTCTTAATCTGTCTAAAAAACTCATATTTCCTCCTTTAATTAAATAACCAGTTAATATAATATCCTGTATTGTATATTTCTACTACCCACCAATTACACAATAATCCTAAAATCAATCCTACTGTAACATCTGTAAACCAATGTACTCCTAGGACCAATCTACTAAATCCTATTAAAATCCCAAATACAAACATTAAGAAAAATATTTCTGCGTATCCTGCTAATCCACCAGTTATAATATATCCTAAGGTTAAATAATAGGCCATGCCTACTGTAGAGTGACCACTTGGAAATGAATAGCCAATGTACTTAAATTCTTGTGATTTTGTAGGCCTACTAACTCTAAATAAGAATTTTAGTATTTGACTAATTCCTACTGAAAAAACCACCGATAATATTATTGCTGTTGCCTTATCAAGCATTTTTTCAGATATTAAATAAAACAATATAGGAATCGAAATAATTAGTATGGTTTCAACATTAGCAAATGTTGTAATCATATTCATTACATGTTTAAATTGCTTAGTTGCATTTTTATAGAAAAATTCTCTAACTTTTAAGTCTATTGAAAAACCACTACTTTTCGTTAAAATTCTTCCAAATAGCAAGGTCAAAGCTAAAATTATAACTGTAAAAATTATAATAAAATTATCAATCATATTTCACCTTTAATTTATTATATAAGTCAATACTTATCATTGATATAGAATACCCTAATAACAATCCAAAAATAACATCTGTAGGCCAATGAACTCCTAATGCTAATCTACTAAAACCTATTAAAAATGGAATTAGTAAAAAAGGAATTAAAACTATTGCATTAACCTTTTTTATTTTTAAAATCCTAAATATAGTCCAGTAAGTTGCTGCACTTGTTATGGAATGACCACTAGGATAACTGAAACCACCTTGATTTACAGCAAAAAACTCCTCTGGTCTTACTCTTTGAAAAATATTTTTAAATACCTGCATTGTTAACACTGCAATTAATATAGCAAATAAAATTGTAACAAATTCAGCATAATTCCTTCTGAATAACAAGTATATGGAAACCGGTATAAAAATAATAAAATAGGATTCAACATTGCCTAAAATAGTCATACTCTTAAAAAACATATTCGGTTTTATATTGTCTCTTATTAAAGATAATAATTTAAAATCTATTAAAGTATATTTATTTCCATTAAATTTTAAATATAAACCAA
>DUUN01000103.1 GCA_012841535.1 Gallicola sp.
AATTTATACTATAAAAAAACTTACTGTATTTTTTAATAAACTAAAAAATTCTTCATTAATAGATTACAGGACTTTGTTTATTATTAATAATAAGTTATGATTTATATGTTAATAAATTTAAAACAGAGGGAAGAGAACATAGGAGAATTGAGAATGAATAATAATATTTATGTTTTTAAAATAGGTTATATAGATAATAGGAGCTACTTAGTAAAGGAAATAGAAGAAGGGAGATTACGTCAGGGCTGGGGAGCTATGTTTGATGACAAAAAGCCAATGGCAATTTTTTATGGAAAGTTTAAATTTCTTCAAGCCTGGAAGGATAATTGGCCTTTAGACAAAACAGACCCTAAAAGAATTAACGAGATATTTTCTCAACTGTTATTAATGAACGATTTTAAGAAAGGTGACATATTAGTAGTTCCTAATATGCCGGAAGACAATTATTTTAAATTACTAAAGGTTACAGATGCCTACCGTTTTGAATATAATACCGGTAAGGAAAAAGAAATTGATGATTATAGGCATATTGTACCAGTAAAGGAAGTAGCCACTATTTCTTTTGACTATGATAGTAATAGTGAGATAATCTTTAAAGAGATTGGTTTAAATGAAAAAAACATCTATAAGCTAGATTCAGAAGAAATTTTTAAGGCTATAAATAATTTGATTTTAGAATTTAATTTAAAGTACTAGGAAGTAACAATGTCTGACAATATAAGAGAACTAATGGAAAAATTCCAAGTTAGAAAAAACTATGAAGATAAAAGTAAGTTTATTAATTGGCTGCAACAAATTATTAAAGCTATGGATTATGACTTTAAGATTGATAAGTATAGCTCTAAAGGTAGAAATTTAATAGTAGGAGATGTTAATAATGCAGAAGTTATTTTAACAGCCCATTATGATACTCAAGTGAATTACTTTCTTCCTATGTTTATGGGAATGAATTGGCTAGGATTTATTATAGGTCAATTATATATTTTGTTTATTATTTTACTACCGGCAATTTTAATAGATTTGTTTTTTAAAAATATTTTTAATTTAAATATACCAAATATTTTTATAGTTCTAATTGTTGTACTTACATTTATTTATACTCAAACAGGACTTGCAAATAAAAATACTCTTAACGATAATACTTCCGGTGTAGCAACATTAATTAATATTATGGAAAACTTAGATGATGTTTATAAAAATAAAGTATGTTTTGTATTTTTTGATCAAGAGGAGCTAGGACTAATAGGTTCAAGTAAATTTCAAAAGAGATATGGGAAATTTATAAAGAATAAGCCATTAATTAACTTTGATTGTGTAGCTAATGGGGATAATTTGTTTTTTATTGGAAAAAAAGATTTTAGAAATTCTATCTTTAATAATACCTTAACAAGTTCAGTAGAGAAGATAATGGAAAATAATATATACGGTAAAAAGTATGTAATAGGACCGGCTAATAGATATATTTATCCATCGGATCAATTAATTTATAATAATAGTCTTGCTGTTGCAGCTTTAAAGAAAGCTCCAGTTATAGGATACTATTTAAACGGAATTCATAATTCAAGGGATAAAATTTTTATGAAAGAAAATATTGATTTAATTACAGAAATAATTATAGACTTTATTAAAAAGATTTAAAAAAAGAAGAACCTAGTAAATACTAGGTTCTGTTTCATTTATTTGGAAAATAGAATTACATTTGTTGAATCTTCCTTAATTTCAATACTAATATTATAATTAGTAATCATATCTTTTTCTTTAGATATAATACTATCTAATTTTTCTTCCATTTTAATTGCTAATTCTTCAGCAGTTCCTGAACTTGTACCGTCTTCTAGAAAGGCATGTATTTTAATAGAGTTATTTTCCACATCTATATTAAAATCTCTAATTTCTGCATAAACATCAATATTTCTAAATTCTTCTTTCATTTTGTTTTCAATACTAGTAGTTACATTAGTAGGTATGGATATTTCTTCTTTTGTAGCTTCTTCATTGCTATTCTCAGTTTCTTTTATAGCTTCAGTTTCATTTGTGCTACTTTCGCTTTCCTTTTCTTCTTGTATACTAGCTTGGTTCTCTGTTGTGCTAGTTGTATTTTTAGAACTATTACAAGCGGTTAAGCCTAGTGATAAAATTAAAGTTAATATTAATAATTTTTTTTTCATTTTTCCCTCCAATATTTTATTACAATATAATTCTACCACAAAAAAATACCTATAAAGTTTACAATATATCTAAATCTATTGTATAATTTGGTTTAGTGAAATAATAAAGTATAATATTATGAATAATTAAGGAAAATGAAAGTTGGTGACAATTATAAAAAAACTCGGAATAATAGGTGGTATGGGTCCTTTAGCAACATCTTTATTTATGAAAAGAATAGTTGAAAGAACTCAAGCTTACAAGGACCAAGACCATATAAATACAATAGTTTCAAATCATGCAACTTTACCTGACAGAACTGAGGTAATTAGAAAGAACAAACCGGAAGAATTTCTTAGTAAGATTGATGAAGATATTAAATTAATGGAATTTGCCAAAGTAGATAATATTGCTATTCCTTGTAATACATCACATTTTTATTTTGATGAAATACAAAAAATGACAAATATAAATCTTATTAATATGGTAGATGAAACTATTAAATATATTAAAAATAATACGAATTTTAATAAAGTAGCTGTCCTAGGAACCTATGGTACAATGGGATGTAAAGTTTATGATAAATATGCTTTATTAAATGGTTTAGAGGTTTATTCTTTAACAGATTTGGAAGAAAAAATTTCTGTAGACACTATTTATGATGTTAAAGAAAAGATGATTTTAAAATCTGAAAAATTTAATGAACTCTTAAGAAAATTATCTAAAGAGAATGTAATTTCAATCTTGGCTTGTACTGAACTTAGCTGTCTAGATCTACCGGCTGATTTAAAAAATTATTATATAGATGCAATGGAAGTTCTAGTAGAAAAATCAATTGAATATTCAGGTGGAAAAGTAAAAAGCTAGAGAGTTTTCTCTAGCTTTTAATAGTATTCTTTTAAATCATAGTCATATTTTGATATTTCCTTTTCCCCATTTTCATTTTCAAATTCCAATTCATAAAATATTGGTCTAAATTCTGAAAAGTCAATATCTTCAAAGGATTCTACATCAATGGATTTTAAGGTAGTACCCTTATCTATAGCGTTACAAGTAATTGTAATAATACTTCCAGTGTTATTAGTTAAATCCATACTTAGCTTAGTAATATTGTAGTTACTGTTATTACTTATATCGACTTTACCAAGTCCATTTTCAAATTCTCTTGCAAGGACTATTTCAATATCTTCAGCTTTAGGATGTTTTCCACTTGTATCAACATATTTGTTACTATTATTTGTTTCTACTGTGGTGCTTATATCTGTTTCACTAGATTTTTCTAAATTAGAATTATTTTTATTACATGAAACAATAGTAAGTAATATAAGTATTACTATTAAACTTGAAATTTTATTCTTCATTTTATCACCTACTTGTATTATAACAGGAATTATTTATCTAGAATAGGAAAAATCTCCCTTTTTCTGTCTATTAACTATCATATTTATAAGTATAAGAACACTAGTCATAATTCCTTGTACCAATATTACTTTAAGTAGCATATTAAAATCCATTTTATTACTTGCCTTTATTCCCTCTAAATACCAGTAAGGTGGGAATATTGAAGAAAGTTTAATTAAATACTGTGGCAAAAACTCCTGTGGAACAAATACCCCTGTAATAAAACATAGACTTAGGGAGATAACATTGTTAAGGGCACCGTTATTAGAAGAGTCCTTTGACCTGGAACTTACTAAATAGGCAAGGGCAACCATTGGTATTGTAAAGGCTATTAAATTAATTAAATATAAGGGATATTTTTCCAAACTTGTCTTATTTTTAAACAGTTCCAGTAAAGAAAATCCTAGGCAAACAAATAACATTAATATTAATGATGAAGCATATATGGAAATAATGAACTTATTAAATTTTGTTTTAGAAACTCTTACCCTGTTTTCTACACCATCACGTAAAAAGGAATTATATCCTAAATATATAATAGATAGGGAAAAAAGTATTATTATATAGGTTAGGTAGGTGTAATAAAATTCTGTATTATTTCTAGTAGTGTTATTTAATATTTTAAAGTTTGTATTTTCAGATAATATATTTATACTTTCTTTATTGGAGTTTTCAATATTATATTTTTCTAAAGTAGCATTGGTGTTTAAATATTCGTCTATAGACAGATTTATGGCTGTAGGGGCAACAGAGTCGTCTTTTGCAAAATAGGATAAGTTATTTTCCTTGTCAATAAATAAAACGTAGGCGGTAATATTACCGAATAATTTGTCCTTGGCTTTTTCATCTGAAATATTTTCTTTTGAAACCCTATACTTAGTTTCTAAAAAGTCGATTAAATTTTTGCTTTCACTATTATTTGCCTTGTCAATTACTGTTATATGATAATTTGTGTCTAATGTTTCAACATTGGAACCATTGTTAATACTTAATAATATAGTAAAAAGTACTATATATAAAATTAAAGACCATTTATTTGC
>DUUN01000632.1 GCA_012841535.1 Gallicola sp.
AACATCCCGACTTGGTAAGAAAATATTTAGGTACAGTTGTACCTTATAAAGATAACTACTTTGGAGGTCTTTCTTCATAATTTAAATATGAGCGCTTATGTTTTATATGATTAAATTCATCTGTTGAAACTCCAACAATTAAATAATCTCCCATCTCTTTGCATAATTTCAGATGTTCTACGTGTCCTGGTGTTAATAAGTCATAAGTACCATATGTCATAACTACTTTCATTATTTTTCTCCTTTACCTAAATATTTTATTTATTACTCTTTCACTTGCGTTTCCATCATCTAAGTAATTATATTTTTTATTAAATTTTTTATATTTTTCTTGGTTTTTTTCAAACGTTTTATCAATATTTTTTATAGATTTTTCTAATTCTTTTTGGGTATATACTATATCCCCTGGTAGTTCATCTAATGAAATATAAAAATCTCTAAGCTTATCTTTATATTCAGCAAAATCATACATGTAAAACAACATCGGTTTTTTTAGATTCGCGAAATCAAAAAATATACTTGAATAATCTGTCATTATTATATCACTAATTAAATATAATTCATTAATCTCATCATATCTTGCAACATTTTTAATGAATCCCTCATATTTACTCATATCTATTTTATTAGCAATAAAATAATGTGGACTAAATAAAATAAAATATTCATCACCTATTTTTTCTTTTAATGAATCAAAATCGATAGCAAGATTATATGTATATCCTACACCTGTAGTATGTTGATTATCTCTAAATGTCGGCATATAGAATATTATTTTTTTATCAAGGGGAACATTTAACTTCTTTTTAATTTTCAATATATCCGTTTCTGTTTTGTTAAATAAAAAATCATTTCTTGGATATCCTTCTTCAATAATAATGTGTTCTTTATTTAGCTTTTTAAGGTTAAATGCTGATGTAAATCGTTCAGTACAATACTTCGATGGAGAGATAAAGTAATCGAATCTAGAGGCATCAATATCATTCCTTTTTCTCATCTCTTTTATAGTGTTCAAAGCTCCACCTTCTACTTCAATGTCATATCTCAACTTCTTCAAAGGAGTGCCGTGCCAGCATTGAACATAAACTTGCTTTTTCTTTTTGATAACACTTTCAGGCATTATTGAGTTAACAATCCAATATTTTGCTGATGCACAATATTTATAATATTCCTTTGATTTAGAAGTCACTATGGTAAGTCTCTTGTCTTTCTTAACCTCATGATTATCAGGATTAACAAATGCCCAAATTAGCTTATAGTCTTTGAACTTCTTCATAGTTAACATTTTTTCATAAATGGCTTTTGGCGAACATGTATAATTCCTACCACCAAATGCTTCGAAAAGTATAACCTTATCATCAACTTTATTAGTCATCATATAATATGAGTATTTTATTTTACCGAAAAATACTACAATTGTTCTAGACGCCTTTCTAAATAAAACATTCTTCTTTGCCAAATTAACTAACACATTTCTAATTTTTTTCATAAACTCCCTTTCTAATTAGATCAACTAATTCACTTGTGCAATTTCCAGCTGATTTTGTCACATATTTATCTCTTAATTTTTTCAACTCTTTTAAATTGTAATTATCTTTTTTTAGTACATCCAACAATTTATCCGCTGTTTTTGAAGTATACAATGGATACTCTTTAAAAAGATTAATGTTAAGACCGTTTTCTTTTGAGTATTCATCATAATCATAAAGATAGAACATTACTTTTTTGTTACAAACTAAAGCATCTATAGCCAATGCAGAATAATCAGTTATTACATAATCCACTAATTTTAGAACATC
>DUUN01000879.1 GCA_012841535.1 Gallicola sp.
CCAGTTGCAGCTTCATATATTACAACTTTATAGTTATCAATATATTTATTAATTTGATCATTAATATCTTGTGAAAATTCTACATCATAATTTCTTTTAAGTTCTACTTTTTCTAATACTTCTTCGTTATTTGGCAAATACACTTTATATTCCTCCTTCAAATTTCCACATAAATACTTATCCTTCCGTTAATATTTACTTTATATAAACCATTCACATAGTCGTCACCCGTAGATGAATGATATGTGAAATGATCAAATATATTTAATACTTCTACGTTTACCTTATCCATTAAACTTATCCTTTCCTAATATATTTTTTATACTAGCTTTCCTTTTACTAATAAACTCGACCTATACTGCATTATCATACTTTGTAAATATGAAGGCTGCACGGGATATTCTAGTTTAAAATTATCTAATACATCCTTACTATAACCTAACAACTTAACGCACTTTAACGCATCGTCATAATTAAAATAATCTAACTCTTCCTGTATATCAAACCTACCATATCTTATTAGTGCAGGATCTATTCTGTCTTTGAAGTTAGTAGTGGCTATGTATATTGTGTTGTCAGTTGAATAAATACCGTCTAGTAATTGAAATATGGCGTTTTGATTAGCATCTTTGCGTTTCCTCTGCTCATAATCTAGTTCCATGTTTTCAAGCTCTTCTCTACTTTTAAAGTACAAATCAAAATCTTCTATGAGAACAATAATTGTTCCGTTGTATTTTTTTCTCATTCTGAATATTCCAGAAATAGAATTCATTATATTTGATGGTTCAATAGTTAATATCGGAGCGTTATTAAACATTTTACTAATAGCTTTTGCTATGGTTGACTTACCCGTCCCCGGCTTTCCATACAGAAATACACCAATTTTATGCACTAATTCATGGTCTTCGTACCACTGCTTACTATTCTTCCAATTTATCAACCCATTAATTATCCTTGATTTTACATTCTTATCGAGTACTATTTTATTGAAATCATGCGGTATAACATCACACGTGAGTCCACAATCATTTAAGTATTTCACTTGTATGTGTTTTTCGTCCGTTAATTTTAAAGCATCATCTAAAAATTGCCTTCTGTAAATATACTTTTTATTGCCTATAAAAGATAGTTTTAATCGTTGCTCTGGATAAAACTTCTTCTCATCCTTGTTTTTAAAAGCTTCTACTTTGATGTAGTTTTTATCTTTCAGTTTAATAAAATATGTAGTATCGCAACTAAGTTCATACCAATCATTATTTGTTGTCGGACTCCTATACTTGTCGTACTTATCCTTATCTATTTTATAGATTAATTTATTAATATTATTATAAGCATTATCCCACTCACCTACATTAATGGTTGGTACTACACTGTTTTTTATTAGTTTAAATCCCTCGGTAATTACTGTTCCACCAACAGAAATGGCAATTCCTGTAATTATCTTTTTTGCAATAGTATCATTACTTTTTGACAAACCTCTCCCCCTTACTGTTCATTTATATCAATGTTCTCTTCTATTATGATTTTAACTTTTCGTTAGCGTCATCAATCATCTTATTTGCTCTTTTATTTATTTCGTTGCTACCAAAAAGCATTACTAACAGAAAAAATACATTAACTAATGGAATAAAACTTATAATTACTAATTTTAAATATGCGTTAACTAGTCCTGCTTTATCTTTATCTAGTTTCTTAGGTAAATCCTTTATTTTACCTTTTGCAGTATGTATTAAGCTTGCACTAGTCAATAAAAATACTATTAATGTTAAAATACTAATTCCTAAATAAATATATAACATCATTTTGTTCTCCTTTTATTATTTTATTTTTTATTATTTTAAACAAATTCTCATTTGCTTTACTATAGTAATTCCAACTTTTTCATCATATCACCAAACATTTTTTCTTTAATTAAAGGCTTAATTTCTTCCTTAACCTCTTCTGCTAAATTAGTCAACATTTCCTGTAATTCATCTGGATCAAATATATAATAATCACTTTCTTCTAAATCACTTTTTACTTGCTCAATTATTAATTGCTTAATTGATTCTCTTACTTCGTCTCTATCATCTGATGTTAAAATTGTTAAAATGTTATTATCTCTCATTGTTTTATACCTCCTCTTTTAAAAGCAAATTCATATTCTATATATAATCTTCATTCCAATGTCTACCGTTTAATATATTTATTAGTGCATTTTTATCTTTTTCGTAAGCTTGTGCTACCGCACATTTTACAAGTGCATCTTCTTGGCTTAATGGCTTCCTGAGTAATTCTTTGTCAATTTGTCTATTCAGAAATGAAACAAAACCATCAATTTCATTTCTGATCCATTCCCAATCGTGATATGTTTCTTTGTTTGTATTCTGATTAACGGTTGCTTTCTCTACGGATTTAGCGTGTTTGAATGCTCTTAATTCGTCTTTACTTAACCATTTCTGGTAAGTTCCACAATCTGAACAATATAATCCAGTATTACTACCTTTTTCTTCTGTATGTAAATCTAAACTTCCACACTTCTTACAACAATTTTGATACATAAATTCTCCTTTCTGCAAACGTTATTGTTTGCTTATTGTATTTGCAACCGATTTTGTTTGCATCAAACCCTTCATTTATTCACTAACTTTTAGTTTAGTCAAACTGATACTCTATACTAAGACCAGTTAATTTTTTATCACAATTATGGGCATGATGCGAAACTGCTCCACAACATGTACAAAACAATGTAAACGAATTTGTCCCTGCTCCCATATAGGTAGAACCTCTTTTTGTTTTACCGCCACACCAAACACATTTATCGGTGTTCGGTATTTCTGCTCCGTTGTTTATAAATTTCATATTATTCATAAGGATTCCTTTCCTAAGTTAAATCTTAATTTAGTTGTTCAAATTCTTTCTTCTTTTCTTCTAATTTCTTTTCAAAATATGAATGGCACATTTCAATAAATTCGGTATCACACTCTATTGTTTTACCACCAAAAAATCCTCTTACATTTAACCCAACTCTGTTTTTATTCTTTTCAAAAATACCACGCAATAAGAACGGAAATTTTTCACATTTAATAGTGTTGTCTGCTTTTTCCTTATCTGCTCTGCATAAATAACTATGGTTTTCATAGTCAAAGAAGTCTACACTTTCCTTGAGTTTTTCTATCTCTAATTGTAATTCTTTTGCTTTATTTAATTGCTCAATCGTCATTTTTACCTCGCTCTTCACTTTTTAATCAAATACAAGATTTATTCATAGTCTTCCTCTATAAAATCACTTATATTATAATGTCTTATATTTTTACTATTTTTATCTTTTTTAAAAAAACTCTTACTTTTATAAATTAAATGTTTTTCTAATATTGGATAATCTATTAGTCCAAAATTTATGCTACCACAGTACGGACAGATTCTGTC